>JAAYEX010000115.1 GCA_012728535.1 Clostridiaceae bacterium
GCAAAAACCTGATTACAATAACCGCATAGTTGAATCGCCTGAAAATTGACCACACGAATGGTTGTTCAACTGCCGGTTGAAGATAGTATAACAAAATTGCTGCATTCTTATGCCTGGATTAGTTGGGAGGAGTCTCTTTGTTATTTAATTTTGTGCAAAATTGCACGGCGCTTGTCAAAAGTTGCCAGGTAGGGGATGCCTGCTTCCCGGATCAGATTTAAAGCATCTTTCAGGCGATAACCAATATGTTCTTCCCTGTGAGCATCAGAACCGATCGTCACATATTCTCCGCCCATCTGTGCAAACAAGGTCAACCAGTCAAGTCCATGTACCTTATTACCGGGCAAAGCCCTGTAGATAGACGTATTTACCTCCAGAGTTTTGCCATTGTCAATCAGATAGCGGAATAGTTCCCTTAGCTCTTCTTCAAAAAAAGACAGGCTGAGACGGGGATCCTTACAGCCGTGAAATCCTTTAACAACAAAGTCGATATGACCGAGAACATCATAGTATTCTGTCGGGAATTCACGGATCCGTTCGTTTATTGATCTGATATAGGTCGCTGCCCCCTCTGCCAGTGTACGTTCCCTGAAAAAAGTATCGGAAAAAGGTGATTCTCCCTGATACTGGTGCAGGCTGACGATGATAAAATCAAAATCGTCCGGATTGACCAGGCTGACCATATCCTTCACCGTGCCCGGATTGTGGTCGGGAAAGGCCAACTCGGCTCCTTTTTTTACAAAGCCATCAGTTAATTCCTGCATCCGGTTCAAATCACTCAGCAGAGCCCTGAGAGTCTCAGTACTTGTTTGCCATTCATCACCAAAAGAAGAATCCACTTCAACGTGATCGGTAATGCAAATCTCAGCTAGACCAAGCTCCCGGGCGCGATTAACTATGGTTTCCATTTCCATGCTACCGTCCGGAGAGTAAATACTATGCAGATGGTAGTCAAACAAATTGCTAATCACTAATTGAGGATCCTTCCCTTCTTGACCACCGTGTCAACCAGATTCATTGCAAAATGATAGGAGAGGTGTCCGTAATTGGGGGCGTCCAGGAGGATGAGGTCTGCCTGTTTTCCTGCCTCCAGCGAGCCGATTGAGTTTGCCCGGTCTATTGCAGCAGCCCCGTTAAGTGTCAGGGCTGTGATCGTTTCTTCGATGCTGAGCCCCATATAAATAGTTGCCAAAGAAATGATCAGCGGTACAGACTGGGTGTAGCAGCTGCCGGGGTTCAGATCCGAGGCCAGAGCCACAGCGAGCCCATTGTCAATCATGAAGCGCCCCCGGGCATAGTCTTCTTTCAGAGAAAAGGCCGTGCAGGGCAGCAAGGTCGCAACCGTACCGGCATCGCGCATGGCGATCAGGTCTTCATCTGAAGATTTCAAAAGATGGTCTGCGGAAGTCGCTTCGAGTTTCGCGGCCAAAGCCGTGCCTCCCAGGGGCACAATCTCATCTGCGTGAAGTTTCAGCCGGAAACCCAGGTCACGTGCTGCCAGGAGCAGACGTTCAGAATCTTCCAGCTCAAAGACATCTTTTTCACAGAAAACATCACAAAAATCAGCTCTCCCTGCTGCCATGGGCAAGCCCTCAGCTATGAGGTAATCGACATAAGCGGAGGCGCCACCGGGATAAGCTTTCGGTACAGCGTGTGCACCCATGTAAGTTTTAACAATATCAATCGGATGATCCTGATCTAAACGCTCCATTACCCGCAGCATTTTGTCTTCAGTTTCGCTGTCCTCACCGTAGCCTGTTTTACCTTCTACAGTTGTAATGCCCAGTCCGACCATTCGCTGCAGTCGCTGCCAGCCCAACTCATAGAGTTCATCTTCACTGGCGGCAGCTGTTTCACCGATAGAGTATGCTATTCCGCCACCGGCTTTCATTATTTCCATGTAAGCGGCGCCCTGCAGCCTGAGATTAAACTCATGCTCACGATAGCCCCCGAATACAAAATGTGTATGTGAATCTACAAAGCCCGGCAGGATGGTCTTGCCGGAGGAATCAAATCGGGTGATCTTGCTTTCGAGCGGCAGATTAGCTGCTATGTAGGCTTCGGCATCTTCTGTTGTGCCGACAAAGAGAATTGTTCCGTCTTCAATCAAAACTGCCGCGTCAGAAAGGATACGCAAGCGGGACATATCTTCTCCGAAGCGGGCGCTATGTCCCTCCGGTGTAACCAGTTGGGCTGCATTCTTAAATAATAAATATGACACGGTGCCTCCTGCAAACAGAGCCGGCCGTCACCTGCCCTGCCATGAATTTGTTTACTCGATCAGGGCGCTTTCAATCAGCTTGCTGATGTCAAAGTCGTGCAAGCCCAGATAATAAGCTGCTGTATCCACCAGGGCTCCCATTGGTGCCAGCCCGATGATCTCGCTGCCAAGAATCGGAACGCCATAGCGTTTAGCTTCCATTTTTACCGTTTCAAAAACCCGGTAAATGGGGTTTTTAGTGAAATCAGTAATATTCATTGTGACCTGGACAATACCTTTTTCCTTGAGCTCAACACCGCCGGTTTTTATGTATTGGAAGCCGCCGCCGGATTGCCGGATCGACCGGGCGATTGCATTGGCTATATCGATGCTGTCTGTGC
>JAAYEX010000014.1 GCA_012728535.1 Clostridiaceae bacterium
AAATAAAGCCCGAAAATACTCTGCGCATGATGGATTTTGTGGATCTGCGTGAAGAGGTTACCAGCGGGATCATTCAAGTGGCGGGTGACCATGATCACGACCATGATCACGACCATGATCATGACGATGACCATGGACCTGTGGATGAACATATCTGGACTTCGCCTGTGAATGCAATCGCCATGTCTGCCGCGATCAAGAATAAGCTGGTGGAAATAGACGGAGCCGGCAAAGAGGTCTATGAGGAGAATTTCAACAAGCTGCAGGCAGGTCTGAATGAGGTCCATGAAAGATTTATATCAGTTGTGGCTGCCGGGGCAAGGGACTATATAGTGGTGGCAGACCGCTTCCCGTTGATTTATTTTACATCTGAGTATGACCTGAATTATTATGCCGCTTATGAAGCCTGCGCTGCCCAATCAGAGCCGACGCCGATGACAGTTTCAGCGCTGATTGATCTGGTACGCGAAAATAATGTGCCCTATATTTTTACGATAGAGTTCTCTAATGAAAGGTTGGCCAATCAGATAGCGGCTGAAAGCGGGGCTGAAAAGCTGCTCTTTCACACTGTCCACAATTTGACTCAGACTGAGATTGACCGAGGGGCGTCATATATCGGACTTATGCAGCAAAATGCAGAAAATTTAGAAAAGGCTTTAGCAGATGAATGAAAAAATGCCTGGTCAGGTTTTGATAGAGCTAAACAACACGGCCTTCGCCTATGATGGCATTCCGGTAACCCCAAGTTTGAATTTTTCCATCAGAAAAGGTGAATATGTTTCCATTTTAGGTGAGAACGGTTCAGGCAAAACCACCCTGCTCAAGGGTTTGTTACGGATGAAAGAGCCATACCGGGGTGAGATCCTCTTTGCGGACGAGATGGAAAAGCAGAATATCGGATATTTGCCCCAGCAGTCCGGTTTGCAGAAAGATTTTCCTGCTTCCGTCACGGAAATTGTCAGCAGCGGACGTTTGAACCGGCATAAGATGTTTGCCTTCTATACCCGTGAAGACCGGAAAGCTGTACAAAATACCCTGCGGCGTCTTGATATTGAAGATCTGGCTGAAAGCTCTTTCCGCAATCTGTCCGGAGGTCAGCAGCAGCGCGTCCTCCTGGCCAGAGCTCTGCTTGCATCGGATGGCATCTTGCTCCTCGATGAGCCCACCGCCGGACTCGATCCGATTGTGTCACACGATTTTTACGATCTGATTCGAAACTTGAACCAGGAAGGTGAAACCATCATTATGGTATCCCATGATATTCACTGCGTCATGCATGATGCGACGCACACCTTGCATCTTGGCAAGGATTATTATTTTTACGGTCCCAAAGAAGAGTATCTGGATAGTGTCATGGCAGCGAGTTTCCTGCATAGAGCGGAGGAAGAGTAAATGTTACTTGAATTTTTGTCCTACGCCTTTTTGCGGCGGGCCTTGCTTTCCGGCCTGCTGATATCAGTCAGCGCTGCTCTTGTCGGCAGCAGCCTGGTGCTCAAACGCTATGCCATGATCGGTGATGGACTTTCTCATGTGGGTTTTGCCTCATTGGCCATAGCCATGATCTTCTCCTGGTCTCCCCTGATCGTAGCCCTGCCTATAGTCATATTGGCAGCATTTCTTTTGCTGCGCATCAGCGAAAACAATCCCCTGCGAGGTGACGCTGCGGTGGCGATGATTTCATCTGCAGCCATGGCTATCAGTATTCTGCTTATCTCTGTGACCAAGGGGATGAATACGGACGTTTTCAGTTTCATGTTCGGCAGCATTCTTTCACTGTCTGATTCCGACATGATTCTCAGCGTAGCCCTTTCAGTAGCAGTAGCTCTTTCTTATGTCATTTCATATAACAAGATTTTTGCTGTGACCTTTGATGAGACCTTTGCCGAATCCAGCGGAATCTCCAGCAGTTTCTGGAATTCAGTTCTGGCGGTTCTGGCTGCTGTTACCATTGTTCTGGGCATGCGCATGATGGGTGCCCTCCTCATATCCAGTCTGATCATTTTTCCTCCCATTACAGCCATGCGCCTCTTTGGCAGTTTTAAACAGGTGAGCATAGTTTCCGTAGTTGTATCGGTCGCAGCCTTTCTGATCGGGATTTTTTCATCCTATGCTTTTAATCTTCCTACAGGACCTGCTATCGTGATTGCCAATATTTTGTTTTTCCTGATATTTTCTTTCTTGCGTCAATTACGCCTCAGAAAGCGAGTCACCACAGGGGGGCAGGAATGAGAGTATTGCATTGTTTAGCCCAGTTGCCGACACGCACGGGCAGTGGTGTATATTTCCATAACCTTATTAATGAAATTGAAAAGCAGACAAACTGGCAACAGGCAGCCTTATATGCACTCCCTGCGGACAAGGGTTTTGCTAAGAGTTCCGACTTGGAGAGACCGGCCTTATGTAAGCAGGAAGAAACAGCTGAATGGATAAACTGCGGCAGCCATTATCCTGTCTTTTTTGAAACAGAAGATTTACCCTTTCCCATTGTCGGCATGAGTGATGAAATGCCCTATCCCTCAACCCGTTACTGCCGTATGGATGATGAGATGGTTAATTGTTGGGAGCGGGCTTTTTATCAGGAATTGCTCAGGATAAAGGAAGAATATCGACCGGATGTCATTATTTCTCACCATCTTTGGATTCTAAGTGCAATGGTGCTGGAGATTTTTCCTGATATTCCGGTCATCGGAATTTCCCACGGCACAGATATTCGCCAGGCCAGGCAAAATCCGGACATAGCCGGCAGGTCTGTGGGCAGTTTGCGTGGTTTGAGCAAGGTTCTTGCCCTTTCCGATTCACATATAGAAGATCTGGTGGACTGTTTTGATCTCCTGCCCGAACAGATAATGGTGACCGGAGGAGCCTATGACAATAAAATGTTTTATCCGGCCAGTCATCGACCGGGCACTTATAATGATAACTTTGTCAGCTTCCTCTATGCAGGAAAGATGTCACATGCCAAGGGTGTCTTTGAACTCGTGGCAGCTTTCACGGACCTATACAGGAGAAATCCGGCAATTCGTCTGGACCTGGTGGGCAGCGCTGATGCTGAACTTAAAGCGCTTTTACACTCCGAAGATATCCCGACCTCTGCAATTCGTCTCTTTGATGTGGAGTCGCAGGCAGAGCTGGCGGAACACTTGCGCCATAGTGATGTTTTTGTGCTTGCCAGCTATTACGAGGGTCTTGGCCTGATCGCTATCGAAGCCCTGGCCTCGGGCGTAGCCCTGGTCAGCAATAATCTGCTTGCCCTGTCTCCACAACTGGAAGCCTATGTCGGAGATACTGACCTGATCAGCTGGGTTGAAATGCCTCGTTTGCGAAATCTGGATGAGCCTTTTACGGAAGACATACCGGCATATGTATTACGTTTATCTGCAGCCATGGAAGAACAGGCCCGCCGTACTCTGCACGCTAACGGAGAGAGGGCGAGCCTGTCACAAGCTATGCAGGTTTTTTCCTGGGAAAGTCTGGCAGGCAAACTTGTGCAAATGGTGAGAGAGCTGATCTGAGTCTGCTTACTCTATTTATTTGCTTCTGTTGTGTCTCTTTCAGCCTTTATACGTTTTATGATCGAGCGGGCTGCATGTAAACCGCTCGCTCCTGCCTGCGACAGACCGCGGGTTATGCCGGCACCATCGCCGATCGCGAAAAAGCGTGGCATGGATGTTTCGAACTCTTTTGATAGTTGAAGCCGGGCACTGTAGAATTTCACTTCAACTCCATATAAAAGAGTGTCCGTGTTGGCAGTTCCGGGTGCCAGCTTATCCAAAGCTTCGAGCATTTCTATAATATTATCTAATTGGCGCTTGGGCAGAACCAGGCTGAGATCTCCCGGTGTAGCGTCCAGAGTCGGTTTTACAAAGCTCTTTGACATACGGTGAGAATTGGTACGCTGGCCATTACGCAGATCTCCCAAACGTTGCACGAGAACGCCGCCGCCCAACATGTTGGACAAAGAAGCAATGTGCTTGCCGTAGCGGTAGGGTTCGTTGAAGGGGTCGGTGAAACGATTGCTTACCAGGAGGGCAAAGTTGGTGTTTTCACTGTGCAGGCTGGGGTCATCATAACTGTGGCCGTTTACCGTAATAATTCCATCAGTGTTTTCCGTGACAACGTAGCCGTAGGGGTTCATGCAGAAAGTGCGCACTACGTCGCTGTATTGGCGTGTCTGATATTTCAGCTTGGCCTCATATAAGACATCGGTAATATCTTTAAAAACCAGGGCCGGCAATTCTACCCGGACACCCAGATCAACCTGGTTGTTGATCAGAGGCAAGTCGAGTGAACGGCAGATGTCGCTGAACCACTCGGCGCCGGAACGACCGGGAGCGGCAATCAGATATTTACAGGCGATATCGCCCTTGTCGGTTTCTAAAACATACCGGTCGGGAACCAGATCGGCATTTGCTTTCACAGCCTTGCCGGCATGTTCAGGACGGATATTTTCAACCTTGGTATTACAACGCAGGTCGACATGGTCGTTCAGCCAATTGTAGTGAGCGATAAGCATGTCTCTGGTCTTCTCAGTTCCGAGATGTTTGCAGCGGGCATCGAGTAGATGAATGTCGTGTGCCAATGCCTTACGTCGGATTTGCTCCGCTTCTGCCGAAAAGGTGGTGTACACGGCATCAGTTGCGCCGAACTCCTGATTGACCTTGTCCACATCATCAATCAGATCCATGACTGTGTCATGATCGAGATAGTCAGTCAGCCAGCCGCCGAATTCAGTAGTAAAATTGAATTTTCCATCAGAAAAAGCTCCTGCGCCGCCAAAACCGCGCATAATAGCACAAGGAACGCAGTCAATACACTGCTTGGTTTTTTTGCTGACAATAGGACAGGAACGCGCGGCAATAGCCCTTCCCTGTTCCAGCACAACTATATCTAAGTCAGGACACTGCGTGCTCAGTTCATGAGCTGCGAAAATGCCTGCTAAACCTGCACCAATGATGGCAACATCTTTTTTTTCCATGATTTCCTCCTGCAAAAAGGCAGTTATACAAAAACAACACTAAACATTATACTCGAAAGTTGAGAGAAATAAACCGATGGTTAAAGATAGCCCCGGACAGCTATCAACGAATTTAAACTATGTTTTAAAGAAGATCCTATCCTCTTAATATTGCTTGTTACTCATCTGCTTGTTTATCCGGATAAATCGATTCTAAATAACCGAAACCCGGACTGATGAATTTACTTTGCGGGGAAGCCTCCTGCTCCCTCAGCAACTCGGTTGCCTGACTTTCAAGACTATCAATGTAATGTATGATTACCGCTGCGACTGTCGTAGGCCTGTCACCATATTCTCCGTGATGGCCTGCTATGACAGCCTGTACCTGGCGGTAGAAGTTTTCACTGAATGTTTCAAATATGCGTTCTCGGTATTTTACCAAAAACTCAATCCCGCGTACCCGATGGTTTGCGTAC
>JAAYEX010000116.1 GCA_012728535.1 Clostridiaceae bacterium
GTCGGCAACAACTATGCCTCGCAGATGATGTCGGGCTTTCAAGACTATCTCACTCTTTTCCGCGCATCATCCACCTCCAGTGACATCCGCTTTGAACCTAGCAATCAAGAGCATGTTGAGATTATTGAAAGCATTCTCGGAGGAGAAGTTGACCAGGCTTGCAACAACCTGGCAGAACACCTGGCACAGTCTTATGAAGAGTCGATTAAGATTGTAATGAACATGTCCGTTTAGGAAACTTTTCGATATCCCATCTATTAAAATTTCCGCCAATTAAGAGAAGGCCTGTTTTTGACAGGCCTTCTTGAGGAGATAACATATAAAGGGCTTCCCTACTCCTTTATATTTAAAAGTTAAATTCTGTCGTTCTTACATTTTTAACGATGATCTCGCCGTCCTTAATGACATAGGGTCGGTTTGGAGCCTGAGCCATTGCTTCACGGATATTCTGAGCATCGATCACCACAAGATTTGCTGCACAGCCTTCCTCAAGGCCATAATTATCAAGCTTCATAATCTTAGCAGCGTCATATGTAATCATATCGAAAACCTTCTCCAGTTCAGGAGGGAGGCTCATCTGTGCTGCATGAATTGTTACGTTTGCAACCTGTAGCATATCTGCACTTCCCAAAGGATAGAAAGTATCATTAACACAATCCTGGCCAAAGCTGACATTTACACCGGCTTCCAGCAATTCCTTGACCCGTGTGATACCACGTCTGATGGGCTGCTTGTCATTTCTTCCCTGCAGCATCAGATTGGTCACGGGGTTAGTGATCATGTGGATGCCGGCGCGTGCTACTTTTTCAATTACATAGGCTGCATAGTGGTCATCATAAGCTGCCAGGGCGCAGGTGTGACCGCAAGTAACCCGGCCTTCCCAACCACGTTTGATGGTTTCGTCTGCCACCATTTCCAATGTGCGGTAGAAAGGATCGTCTGTCTCGTCCACATGCATGTCGATGTCGGCGTCATATTTTTCTGCTAAGTCGAAGCAGAATTTGACATGGGCCAGGCTGTCGTCAGGCGTGTTCTCATTGGCAGGCATTCCACCAACAATGTCACAGCCCATTTGCATGGCTTCGTCCATAAGTTTGTCGCAGCCGGGATCCTTAATGATACCTTCCTGCGGGAAAGCGACTAGCTGCATAGTCATGACATCTTTGTACTTTTCGCGCAGAGCAAGGACGCCCTTCAAGGGTTTCAAACCACCGACCGTATCGATATCAACATGGGTCCTTATGGCTAAGGTGCCATTCTTAATAGCTGATTCCACCACAAGGCCGGCACGCTCGATAACATCTTCGTCGGTATACTGGCGTTTGCGATCCCAGATAATTTCGATCGCTTCGGTCAGGGTGCCGCTCACATTTTTTCTGACACTGTCCAGAATATTCACTTTATCCAGGTGAATATGGGGATCAATCAGCGCAGGGACCAAAAGGCTTCCTTCAACATCAATACTTGTATCTGCTGCAAGGTCCAGTCCTTGGCCTATCTTGCTGATAGTCTTGTCTTCACAGTAAAGGTCCCACAGGCCTTCTTTATTCCTCAATTTACAGTTTTTAATTAATAGCGACATTTGTCCTCCTTCTTTGCTCAGTTCCTTCACAATAACTGCAGCTAAAATAATTTTTGCTCCTTCTGCTGAAAGTTGAATCGCCGGAATTGCTTCCAGCGACCCACATTTACAGACAAGGAGTTATTTGCTGTTCAGCTTTTCTGCTGCGTTCTCGATCGCGTTGACAATGGGGATATACCCTGTACAGCGGCAAATATTGCCTGCTACGGCGTCACGAATTTCTTCTCTGCTTGCACCCGGGTTCTTCTGCAGAAGAGCATAGGCACTGAGAACAAAGCCCGGAGTACAAAATCCGCACTGGATAGCATCTTCTTCGATGAAGCTGGCCTGCAAGTTCTTGCCCAGATCCAGACCTTGCATACCCTCGATTGTCAGGATTGTAGCTCCGTCCATCTGAGGTGCAAGGACCAGGCAGCTGGAAACCGCTTCACCGTTCATGACTACGGTACAGGCTCCGCATTCTCCGACGCTGCAGCCTTCTTTCGTTCCGGTAAGATGGAGATCGTTTCGAATGACATCAATCATGCGCGATCCTGCATCTGTCAGGATTTCGTAATCTTTTCCGTTTACATTAAAATTAAGTTTTATCTTATGCATCTTGTTCACCTTCGATCAGTTCTTTCAAAATACGCTCGCTGAGTCGGCGGCACACAGGCTGTTTATAACGTGTCGAGGCACGAACACCGGCAATTTCAGGTATTTTGTCTGAAAGAGAGCGGGCAACTTTAACAATATCTTCTTCTGTAGGTTTCTTTCCCACCAGCATGTCTGAAATATCAGGGAATAACATGGGCTTGGGGAAAGTCGCTCCTACTGTCATCTCAAACTTTGTGACTACGCCTTCAGCATCCAGTTCCAGCAAGGTCGCCATCGTCATGCGTGAAATGGACAATGCCTTCCTGCGTCCAAGTTTGGTGTAGTTGTAGCGGACGCTCTCAGCCTGCTTGGGCACAAAAACCTTCAAAATCAGATCGCGGTCTCCCAGATTGGTCTTGTAAGGTGCTGCTATTACATCAAGCAAAGACATTCTTTGCTCTGTACCATCTTTAAGCACCAGAACTTCGGCTTTCAACACTGCCAGAGGAGCAAGAGTATCTGCGGCCGGCGATGCGTTGGCGATATTGCCGCCAATAGTCGCATGGTTGCGGATCTGCAATGAACCGACAGACAGAGCTGCTTCAGCCAGAATAGGGGCGTAACGCTTAACCAGGGGTGATTGAGCAATTTCTTCCTGTTTAGCACAGGCGCCTATCTCTAAGTACCCATCTGTTTCTTTGATCTCGCGAAGGGCTTCCACCTTCAATACATCAATGACCGTATGGTCTTTGAAGCGGTGGTCTCTGGCCTGGACGAGAATGTCACTGCCGCCTGCCAGAAGAAGAACGGGTCCTTCAACAGAAGCGACAGCCTGTTCAAACTCTTCTAAACTATTTACTTTTAAATAATCACGAAATTTCATCGTCTTCCCCCCATAGTTCTTGTGCGGCCTCAAATACACTGTCGAGGTCAAACGGTAATTGTTTAATCATTCCCGGTTTTCCGAGGGCCATATTTACTGCGCAGGTGACTGCTCCGATTCCGGGCTCCAATGAAGGTTCACCCATGGATCTGCCGCCAAAAGCACTTCTGGGATCAGGGTTTTCCTCAAGCAGGGGCTGGTTGATGTCAGGAACATCAAGTACTGTCGGCAGCAGGTAACCGGAGAAGTTCAGATTCTTCAAGGCACCTGTCTTCGGGTTGTGGCCTAAGTCTTCAAGCAGGGCCATTCCCTGTGCCATTGCCATTCCGCCGTAGATCTGGCCTTTTAGCAATGTCGGGTTGATAGCGCGGCCCGGGTCATGGCTTCCGACCATCTTGATTACTTCTACAGTTCCGAGATCAAGGTCAACTTCTACTTCCGCTGCATGACAGGAGTAGGTATAAGTGAAGAAGGGTGCACCGTAACCTTTTTCCTCATCCCAATTGACGATCGGTACTGTATAGGTACCAACAGTCGTTGGCGTAAGGTTCCAGTGGTAAGTCCGTTTGACAACTTCATCAAATGACAATTCTTTATCGTCAAACAATACTTTGTCATTTTCAAAGGTGACCGGTCCGATGTCTTCACCATAATCCTTCTTCAGGCCCTGGACCAGAATATCCTTAAGCTGGTTAGTTGCTTCACGGATGGCACCGCCGCCTAACATGGTACCGCGGGATGCAATACAAGCTCCCGTAACCGGTGCTCTGGAAGTATCGGTTTCAGCCATGGTAACCCGCTCAAAGGTGACGCCCAAACCTTCAGCAACCATCTGTTGCTGTGCAGTGCGCATGCCCTGACCGAGTTCTACGAGTCCGAGATTTACGTGTACACTGGCGTCCTGCATAACCTCTATCAGGATACGAGCCACGTCGAAACCGTTGCCGTCAGCACCGATACTGGCACCTCTCATGGCAACAGCTATACCGACTCCGCGACGAATGCGGCGTTTCGGATCTTTGTTTTCCTCTTTGTATTGTGCGAATTTGCGGTCAAAATCAAGCTCCTCAACTGCATTTTCCATGACCTTGAGAATGCTTACTTCGTGGAAATCGAGCACATGGCCGGTTCCGCTTGTATCACCGTTACGCAATAAATTCTTGCGGCGGAGCTCAGTCGGTGTCAGACCGAGTTTATCAGCGAGTACGTCCATTGTGTTTTCCAGGGCAAAAATAGCCTGGGGTGTGCCGAATCCGCGGAAGGAACCTGTATGGTTATTGTTGGTCAGAACTCCCGTTGCGGTATAGTGCACGTCGTTCCAACGGTAGGGGCCCGGTCCCAATGTCGCTGTTTTGTATGAAACAGGAGGAGACATATTCGTATAGGCGCCGGAGTCCATAAGGGCATCACAATGGAGGGCCTTAAGCGTTCCATCGCTATTGGCTCCCACCTTAATATCGAATTCAATCGGATGACGTTTGTAACTTTCCCTCATCGACTCTTCGCGGGTCAGGACATATTTTGCCGGACGACCGGTTTTCAATGCGACTAAACCGGCACGAACAGCCATTGCCTCAGCTGTTTCAATCTTGCCGCCAAAAGATCCGCCTATAGTGCTCGGTCTCATTATGACCTGGGCCATGGGCAGATTTAAAGTTCTGGCTATTGATATACGAGCATTATAAGGGGCATGTGTTGAACCCTGGATTATCAATTCCGGTCGCATTTTGCTCGGAATTGCGACCACGGCTTCAGGCTCGATGTAGGCGTGCTCAACAAAATCTGTTTTGTAATTCGCTTCGATCACTACTTCAGATTCCTGTATAGCTTTTTTTGCATCGCCCTTATAGGTGTGAGTCTCACCACAAATGTTATTGGGACACTCTGGGTTGATCAGCAACTCGCTCTCAAGTCCTTCTTTTGGAGATGTTATCAGGGGCAGGGGTTCATAATCAGCTGTGACTAAAGCGGCAGCATCATTGGCCTGTTCCTGTGTTTCTGCAGCAACAACTGCAATAACATCACCGAGATAGCGTACTCTATCATAAGCAAGGGGGTATTGATCAATGAAAAGCTCACCAATCATGCGCTCTCCGGGTATATCCGCCCCAGTAACGACGCACACAACGCCCGGCATTTGCTTGGCTTCCTCCGTATGTACCGCAAGCAATTTTGCAGATGCATACTCACTATAGACGCCCTTAAGGTACACGAGATCCGGCAGACGTATATCTGAACCGAACTCCGCTCTGCCGCTTACTTTGGCTTCGGCGTCAATCCTTCCCTTAGATTTTCCGATGGTATGTGTTTTCATGCGATGGTTTCCTCCATAAAACTCTTCGGAGATTTCTCTATTTCCCAAATGTAACTACTTTCATTGGGTTTATTCTAACTAATTTCCTTATGTATGTCCACAAGCAAATCGTCGATTTGTATAATATTTAAAACATCCTGACAGGCACAAAAGTAAATCCGATCAGGTATCAGTTATCGGTATAGGAAATTCAGATTTAATTGATGTCTATTGGCACCATTTAAGATCAAGCAACTGATGAGGACAACGCGCTACGCAGAGGCCGCAACCATCACAATACTCTTCCTTGATTTCAATAATTTTATCTTCATTAAGAAAAATCGCATCCGGAAGACAACTGTCGCTGCAGAGCAGGCAGTTTTCTCGCGAACAGCTTTCCTTTATCGAGGCACACAGTTTAACCGGAACTATATCTTCATAGACCTTAATAGAAGGAAGTGCAGCTCCTCTTATATCATTAATAGAAATAATATTTCTTTCATCCAGCCAGGCCTGAAGAGCTGACAGGATATCTGTAATCGCAACATAGCCTCTGCATTGAATAGCGGATGCAAGCTGCACCGCACTGGCTCCCAGCATTATGAACTCGAGAGCGTTTTCATGACTCATGACACCGCCCGAACTTACAACCTGGAGCGAAGTATATTGCTGTAATGCTGCGGTTGTTGCCAGAGATATAGGACGGATGTTCTCACCAGTGTAGCCACCGTAAGTGGGCATTAATGTCACGAAGTTCTCAATATCAACACCCGAAAGCCCCTTCAGAGAGTCAATAGCGCTTACAGCTTTGACCCCGGCCCGCTCCAGATCGCGGAGAAAAACAGTGGACGATGCTGCCTCATAGGAAAGCTTCAACATGACAGGTATATCTACTGCGTCAACCGCCGCTTTAGAATATGTAAAAATGTCTGAAGTACTTTGTGTCAAAAAACGGTGCCTGCTCCCTATTGGGGCTGAAATGCTCAGTTCGATCGCATCCGCAC
>JAAYEX010000015.1 GCA_012728535.1 Clostridiaceae bacterium
ATGTATGTAGAGATTAAACCACCGGAATCGAAAGGAAGTATAAGTGGGATTACGCTCTCTCTGGGAAGCATTGAAAATAGATAAGGCCCCTGATGTGAGAACTAACAGAGCTGCACTTTTGTTGCTCTTTATTATTGCTGCCGCCCTTTACGTAACTGAACCGCTGCAAGCCCCTTTAATTGACTTCTATAACGGCTTGCAGGGCTTCCTCTTGCAAGGTCAGAGCTTTCCTGTGCCCGGTAATGAACTTATGATAAGTTTGGCGAAAGACCTCTTGCTTAATGCTATTTCCTTCTATTTCATTTTGTTTAGTGCCTTAAACTTCCTTGAATACAAGGGCGAAAAAAGTGAAACGGTAAATGTTGCTTCAGGCGGTTTTGACCTGAATCTCACTCTACCTAGAGCTTTACGTGATTACAGCACCGCGAGAATTGCCTGGAAATACTATTTCTCTATTTTTGCGTTGGCGGTCGCAATGCTTGGCATACAGATTTTCTCTATCTTTTTCTTGGAGATACCATACTATGTTGCTGCTACCATGCTTTCTATGACGGTATTTGAGCAAATTTATGAAGACCGCAACATTTTTCAGGGAATGGAAGCAAGTGCCTCTCTTACCAAAGGCTTTAAGTTCTATATATTTGTCCAGTTCTTTGCCCTGAGTTCAGTGCTTTCCCTTGCAGAGACCTTTCTGCTTAATGTTCTGGCATCGTCTTTATGGGCCGGTAGTTTGATTCGTGCTATTCTCTTTGCCTGGCTAACCTTTGCAATGGGTCGTTTAGCGGGAATAGTCTATAAAACAACCAGATTGTTGCACGTCTCTCTTGATGTACTCAAACAGGGAAGATTCTGACCTGGCGATTCTATACTTTATTAATTTAGAATCCGGGAGGAATTTGTACATGGAATATTCAGAACTCAACAGCATAATTGAAGAAAATAAAGATAAGCTTACACTTTTAGAACGATCTCTCTGCCTTGATGCAGACAAGCGGGAAATTGAGCGTTTAGCCGCTTTAACTATGGAGTCAGATTTTTGGGAGGATCCGAAAGAAGCTTCGAAAATCCAGGAACGAATTGCTCACCTGGAACGAAAGAATAAACGATTTGTCTCGCTGAAAGGCGGACTTGAGGATATTGAAGTTCTCTGTGAGCTGGGCAGTGAGGTTGAAGACTCCGATGTCGCGGCAGAAGTAGAAGAAGCTCTACTGGCATACAATAAAAACTACGAAAAAATGCGTTTGGAAACCTTGCTCTCAGGTGAGCATGATTCAGCCAACGCTTTGGTGACTTTGCATGCAGGAGCAGGCGGTACAGAAGCACAGGACTGGACAGAGATGTTGGAACGAATGTATGTGCGTTGGGCGGAAGATCATGGCTATACCATTGAGTTGCTGGATTTGATTCAAGGTGATGAAGCCGGTATCAAAGGTGTATCTTTTCGCGTTAAGGGAGTTAACGCATACGGCTATTTGCTGTCTGAGCACGGTGTGCATCGTTTAGTTCGGATCTCACCCTTTGATTCATCAGGAAGAAGGCACACTTCCTTTGCCTCCTGTGAGGTTTTGCCTGAATTGGACGACACAATCACGATTGAAATTCAGCCTGATGACTTGCGTATTGATACCTATCGAGCTTCGGGTGCAGGAGGACAGCATGTTAATAAAACGAGTTCGGCTGTAAGAATCACTCACTTACACACAGGTATAGTTGTCTCTTGTCAAAATGAACGTTCCCAGTTACAAAACCGTGAGACCGCAATGTCCATGTTGAAGTCAAAACTTTATCGGTTGGCACAACAACAGCAGCTGGAACGAATTGAGGATTTAAAAGGTGATGTCGGTTCGATTGCCTGGGGTAATCAGATACGCTCTTATATATTTTGTCCTTATACAATGGTTAAAGATCATCGTACGGATGTGGAAACAGGCAATGTCGACGCAGTTATGGACGGAGATATTGATCGTTTCATAAATGCCTATCTGATAATGCGCGCTCAAACAGGTGATAATAATATTGGTTGCTAAAGGAGATCCGGATTAGAAAAGTGTTGAGCTTAGGGGCTTCAATCGGATTATTCGGTGGTTCATTTGATCCATTTCATAATGGACATCTGGAGATAGTCGAAGCTGCAGTAAAAGCATTTCCTTCCGACAAAATACTGCTGATGCCTGTCGGTCAGCCACCGCATAAAAGCAGACGCTTAAGTTTTTCAACTTTTCGGGTAGAAACAGCCAGACTTGCTACAGAACATTTGCCTCAGGTTATAGTCAGCAAGCGCGAAATACTGTCTCCGGGTCGAAATTATACAGTTGATACCATTGAGAGTTTGTTGCAAGAATATCCTGGTATTAAAATCAAGTTGATTTCCGGCTCGGACTTTCTCTTCACTGTGGAGGAGTGGAGCCGATATGAAAAGCTTATGTCTCTGGCCTCTTTTGCAATTGCATTGCGAGGAGATGCCGATTTGGGAGAAAGCAAGCAGCAGGCTGATTATTTGCAGAAAAGATATAACGCTGCAATTGAGTTTTTCCCCATGAAGTCAACAACTGTATCAGCTACCCAGGTTAGAGAAATTCTCTGGGCCGGTGCTTCCGCATCGCAACTTCTGCCTGAAAACGTTGACAACTTGGTAAAGCTATATCGTCCATATTCGTATAAGAAAGTGATAGAGGATATAGATGAGAGCAGCTGGCAAAAGCTCAATTCCATAGAGCGACGCCTGTTCGAATATCTGGGAACAGAGCGCAGGCTGCATACTGTTTCTACCTGCCTCTTAGCTTTAGAGTTGGCAGCGATACATAATGTGCCGGCACTGGAAGCGGGCACTGCGGCCTTGCTTCATGACCTGGCCAAGGAACTTTCCGGCGGAGAGCAATTGGCTTACTCTAACGATTGTCTGAATATTGAAGAAAGAAATCCTGTGTTATGTCATGGGCCTGCGGCCGCCTATTTGGCTGAAGAACAATTCGAAGTGAGATCGGAAGATGTACTTAACGCTATTCAGTACCATACGACCGGAAGACCGGGCATGAGCACTCTTGAAAAGATTATATTTTTAGCTGATAAAATCGAATACGGACGTCCATTCAAAGATCTTGATGAAATTAGGAAACTTGCCTTTGCCGAGGGCCTTACTGCCTCTGACAAGAAGATATATCTTGATCGGGCGGTTTGTCGGTGTTATGAAGAAGTCTTTGCTGCTTTGGATCGGTCCGGACATGAAATTTGCCCTCTTAGCAAAGAGGCATATAATATATTAAAATAGAAAAAAGACTTCTGTCTTAAAATCTAAGAAACGAGGTAAGTGATTGAATTTAGACTTGAAAATGGAAATGCCTGATGAGCTGGAACAAAGGGGCGTTAAGGATCCGGAAACGCTGCAATTCATACAAAATCTGCTTGTTACTATTCAAGAGGCTCTTGATGACAAGCAAGCCGACAATGTAGAAACAATGAAAGTTACAGGTCGTACCTCTTTGGCGGACTATTTTATTGTAGCTACTGCCCGTAATTCCACACATTGCAAAATTTTATCTGATGCGGTCGAGGAAGCCGTCATGAAAAAATTGAACTATCAGGTCAGGCAGGTGGAAGGTATGGACACCAGGAAGTGGATAGTGCTCGACTACGGAGACATTATCGTACATGTTATGCGACAGGAAGATCGTGAATTCTATAATCTGGAAAAACTCTGGCAGAACTTAAAAACTGTCAAATAGAACGGTATTGACACATAAAGTCAGAAACGAGGCCATCCGGCCTCGTTTTTTTATTATATTGTGAAAAGAAAACAGTTAAGCGGAGTCCTTATGAATAAGCGTAAGAACCTTGAACTACAAAAAAGAAAAAGACAGAATTTCATTCTCGCTTTTATGCTAGCAGTGATTGCTATCGCACTTCTGGGACGTTTTCTGATTGCCGGAGACAAAGAACTGGACCCTGAAGAACTCACGCCGACCTCGAAAAGTAGTGTTCAACTTTCGTCAACCACCCATGCTCCCACCGTTTTGATGTTTCCGGTTCATGTCGCCGGAGCGGTAAAGAACCCGGGAGTATATTACTTCCCGGAAGGTGTAATTGTGAGTGAGGCGATTGCTAAAGCAGGAGGTCCGTCGAAAGACGCTTCGGTTGAAGCTCTAAACATGGCTTCACTCTTAAATCCACATGCCAAGCTATACGTGCCCACAATTGAAGAAGTAGAAGCCGGCGAAATTGATTTTTCAATTGACAGTCCTGGGGTTTCCAACACAGAGACGGCTTCCGGGAAAATAAATCTGAATTTGGCTACAGAAGCAGACCTGCTGACAGTTCCGGGAATCGGGCCGTCAACAGCTTCGGCCATTCTCAGATACCGCGAAGAAAACGGTCAGTTCAAGCAGTTGGAGGATTTAATGCTGGTTTCAGGTATTAAAGATAAAAAATTCTCCAGTCTGGAACCGTATTTTTATCTGCCTTGATAATTTACTTCTCAAAATATTTTGTATCGGGATCATTTGACAAGGTGCATCATAATGCGTAAAATCACTAGAGCAACGGGGTGTGGCTCAGGTGGTAGAGCGCTTGGTTCGGGACCAAGAGGCCGGAAGTTCAAGTCTTCTCACTCCGACCATGAGCCCGCAGCTTAGACTGTGGGCTTTTTTATTAGCATAAGGAGTTCATATGAGTCGTTGTGACGTGATTTTCCAAGACAATATCCGGGATATACTGCAGAATGGCTGCTCTGATGAGGGGCAGAAGATCAGGCCGCGATGGGAAGATGGTTCACCTGCTCATACAATCAAGCGCTTCGGCTTAGTAAACCGATATGATCTATCAAAGGAGTTCCCCATTATGACCCTGCGCCGTGTTTATTACCGGAGTGCAGTGGAAGAGCTTCTTTGGATCTGGCAAAAGAAATCGAACCGTGTAGCGGATCTTAGTACCGGTATCTGGGACCAGTGGATGATGCATGACGGCACCATCGGCAAAGCTTACGGTTATCAGCTGGCGCAAAAACATAAGTATAAAGAGGGTATGTTCGATCAGGTAGACCGCGTTCTTTATGATCTGAAGCATAATCCGTATTCACGTCGCATGATTGTAAGTATGTTTAATCACGCTGATCTGAGTGAAATGGCCCTTTATCCCTGCGCTTACAGTATGACTTTCAATGTTAGCGGCAATAAATTGAATGCGATTTTAAACCAACGTTCAAATGATATGCTGGTAGCCAACCATTGGAATGTGACTCAATACGCAGTTTTACTGGCGATGTTCGCTCAGGTCAGCGAATTTGAGCCGGGTGAGCTGCTTCATGTAATTGCCGACGCTCACATATATGACCGGCATATTCCCATCGTTGAAGAAGTTGTTGAACGCACGGCCTATCCGGCACCAAAGCTGCTACTTGATCCCTCAGTGAAAAACTTCTATGATTTTACTGTTGATAGTGTTGTTTTCGAGAATTATCAACATGGACCTGTCGTTAAAGATATTCCTGTGGCTATATAGCCATAGGTCGTGAGGTGTATAGATGAATGCAATTGTTGCCTGCGACTCTACCTGGGGCATTGGCTACTGCGGCCAGCTGCAGAAACCGATTTCAGCTGACTTAAAGCGTTTTAAGGAACTGACCTGGGGTAAAGTCATTATCTACGGCCGCCTGACTATGTGTACACATCCCGGCGGGAAACCTTTACCCGGCCGCCATAACATTGTCCTGACTTCTGATCCGAACTATGACATAGAAGGCGCAAAAGTGGCTCATAGTGTTGCCGAAGTACTTCAATATATCAAGGAGCTGAAACGGAAGGAAAATCTTACGGACGACGACTTTTTTGTTACCGGGGGAAGTTCAGTTTACGGTCAATTTCTTGACTATACCAATCGCATATACGTGACACAGCATTTTCAAAATTATCCTTCTGACTGTGATTTTCCGAATCTGGATTCGGACCCTAATTTTAAATTAAGCTCTGTCGGTGAATGGCAGGAGGAGGAAGGTTCATATTTCCGCTACCTTACTTATGAGCGAAAAACAATAGCTTGATTTCTGTTTTATTATTTAAGGTATAATTTGACTAGTAACGGTATTTGTTATTTAAGAGGGAAAGGATCCGCCTATGCCCGAATCAATCCCCATCATAAAACTTTGTTACCTTAAAGATGCTGCTGAGTTTCGTCGTCTGAATGAAAATCTTCTTCTGAGAAGTTTGAGTGAAAGCAGGGACTACATCAGAGACAGACAATCTCAGGGTATAGACATATATTTCTGGTCTTATGAGGACCGACATGGCTATTTCTATATGCAAAACCCCATGGCTCAAGAATCGTGGGCCATTATATATTATGAATCCCGGATTATTTCGGCCCAACTTACACGTAAAATCGCCGAAGCTGGTTTCGCGGAATTTCCCGCATTGTATCGCTTGGATTCCTACTCAGCTCTGGATGATGTTTCAGATGATGCCTTCAAAATTTGTATAGGCCAGTTTGATAGCGATCTGGCCATAAATGGGCGCAGTTATTTTTCTCCGCAATTCTCGCAAAAACAGCTGGCTTTTATTGCCTGGCGTTTTGGTTATATAGCGCTCGTGACGAATAGGCAAGGCGACAAAATATCCCGTATAGAATTTGTCCGGCGGGGCAGAAACATGGATGATTTGATTCGGTCCTACGCTCTCTTTTACGGGCTGTTTGATAATAATGGTCATATAACAGAAGGCTTGAGTGATCCCGTCCTGATTGCTCCTCCTGTGGGCCTGCAGCCACACAATTCAGTTCTGATTGAAGCTTCCGGGCAGATTATTGCTTATTTGAACGGAGACCTGCACGAGTTCAATTTTCCATACGAAGTAGTGGAGGGGACAGCCTTTCAGAAAGAGGTCTGGAAGGTCACACGGAATATTCCATATGCTCATCTGTTTTCTTATAAAGATATTGCAAAAGAGATGGTTCATGACGACAAAAAGGCCGTTCAGCTATCACGTGCTGTCGGACAAGCCCTGGGGGCCAATCCGCTTCCACTTTGCATACCATGCCACAGAG
>JAAYEX010000117.1 GCA_012728535.1 Clostridiaceae bacterium
CTATAATGTTACCTAAAAAGCACTTAATAAGTCGGCTAGCCTTGGAGGGCAAAAATTAGTTATAATGCAACTATGAAAAATAAAGATAATGATAAGAAAAGTTTTGTTTCCTATTTGCCGCGCTTCATCAGCTATTACAAACCATATAAAGGTCTTTTCGCAGCAGACATGTTCTTTGCGATGGTGATCGGCGCCACCGGTCTGGCCTTTCCCTGGGTCATGCGAACACTGATCAATGAGGTCTTTACCCTGAGTGATAAGGGGCGGATCGTCGAGATTCTGATTCCGGCGGGTATTTTCATGCTGGCCCTTTATGTGATCGAGGGTCTGGCGACTAAATTTGTCACCTCCTGGGGGCATATTCTGGGGGCGCGTATCGAACGGGATATGCGGCAGGATCTTTTCACGCATATGGAAAAGCTGTCCTTCTCCTTCTTCGATGACACCAGCACCGGACAAATGGTTTCGCGCATTATCACGGACCTGCAGGATATTACTGAGCTGGCCCACCACGGACCGGAGAACCTCCTGATTTCTGCGATCAAGATTGCCGGAGCCTTCATAATTCTGATGAATACTCATGTGGGTCTCACCATGGTCCTGTTGATATTCACCGTACTCATGGGCCTGTTCACTTTTTTCTACCGAAAAAAAATGTTCCAGTCTTTCATGGATAACCGCGTTAAGATTGCCAATGTCAACGCTATCGTTAATGACAGTCTTTCCGGGATCCGGACGGTGCAATCTTATTCTCAGGAAGAAGTTGAACTGGAGAAATTCTACGAGGGCAACCAGGAGTTTTACCAGTCGAAGAAGAATATGTACACGGTAATGGGTACCTACCATTCGACCAACGGCTTCCTGCAGGGCCTGCTTTATGTGGTCACTATCGTGGCCGGCGGCTTTTATGTTGTGCGGGGTACCATCAATCCGGGTGACCTCTATCTCTTTGTGCTTTACATCAATATGTTCCTGCAACCGGTGCGCACGCTGATTCAATTCAACGAACAGCTGCAGCAGGGTATGACGGGCTTTTTCCGCATGTGTCAGATCCTGGACACGGAGCCGGAGATTAAAGACCTTCCCGGCGCGATAGATGCCGGCCTGCTTAGAGGCGACATTAAATTCGAGGGTGTGACTTTTAAGTATAAGGATGCTGATGAGTCCGTGCTGACCGACTTTTCACTGGATATAAAGGCCAAGCACTCGGTGGCTTTGGTCGGTCCTTCCGGTGTCGGTAAGTCGACCATTTGCTCGCTGATCCCGCGTTTCTATGACGTAGATGAAGGTGCTATTACGATTGACGGTATTGATATCCGCAATATGACGCTGCGTTCGCTGCGCGACAATATCGCCATGGTCCAGCAGGATGTCTATCTCTTCAACAGCTCGGTGCGTGACAACATAGCTTATGGCCAGTATGACGCTACTGATGAGCAGATTATCGCTGCAGCCAAGCAGGCCAATATCCACGATTTCATCATGACTTTGTCAAAAGGTTACGACACCATGGTCGGTGAGCGCGGCGTGCGCTTTTCCGGTGGTGAGAAGCAGCGCATCTCGATTGCCAGAGCCTTCCTGCGCAATCCACCAATCCTGATTTTGGACGAGGCAACCTCTTCGCTTGATAACGTGAGCGAACGGGCGGTACAGGAGTCGCTGGACCGGCTGTCCAGAGACCGTACCACCATCGTGATAGCTCACCGCCTTTCCACCGTGCGCAATGCCGATGAGATTTTGGTTCTGGCCGAGACCGGTATTACTGAGCGCGGCACTCATGAAGGCCTAATGGCCCGGGGCGGTGAATACGCTGGCTACTACCAGGTTCAGTTTGAAGATCTGAGCGTAGTCAGAGAAGGTGCATAGAGTCGTGCTCTGCATAGAATCGTGCCTGGCACCAAACTATGCAGAAGGATGCAAATAACTTAATAAATTAGGTGCCTGGCACCATCAAAATGGCACCATCAAAAGGAGCTTCGTATGCAAGTTGACAAGATTCTGATTATTGATCTGGGCGGCACGAAGAATGCTGAAATTGCGCGTGAGCTGAGGCGCTATCTGGTTTACAGTGAGGTCCACCCGCACGACATGACGGCTGCCGAGCTGGCGGAAATCGAGGATGTGCGCGGGGTCATCATTAACAGCGGTCCCAATCGCGAGGTGGATGGTGTTTTGATCGAACCCTCGGCGGACATTATGGCCCTCGATGTGCCTTTTTTGCACACAGGTTATGACGGACACCCCAACCTGCCGACCGATCTTACGGAGCGGGCAAAGTTGCTGAATGAGTTTATCTTCGATACCTGCAAGGCGACGCCCAACTGGACGATTGAGAACTTTCTGGAGTGGAAGATGGCTGAAATCCGGGAGGAAGTCGGTGACAAAAAAGTCCTGCTCGCACTCTCCGGCGGTGTGGATTCTACCGTACTGGCTGCTCTTTTGGGTAAGGTTATCGGCGACCGCCTGACAATGATTCACGTTAATACCGGCCTCATGCGCAAAAACGAGTCGGAACATATACGAGAAGTTTTTGACGCTCAGTTCCCCGGCCAGCTGATATATGTCGATGCCTCTGACCGCTTTTTGACCAAACTGGAAGGCGTTGCTGATCCTGAAGAAAAACGTAAGATTATCGGCAATGAGTTTATCGCTGTCTTTGAAGAGATTTCCAGCAGCCTGGATGACGTCGAGTTTTTGGCTCAGGGTACTATTTACCCCGACATTATCGAGTCCGGAACCAAGACGACCAAAAAGGTGAAGAGTCATCACAATGTGGGGGCTCTTCCTGAAGAGATGCGCTTCAAGCTGATTGAACCGCTGAAGACTCTTTTTAAAGATGAAGTACGTAGCTGCGGCCACGTCCTCGACGTCCCCCCTGACCTGATCAACCGCCAGCCCTTCCCGGGCCCGGGTCTTGCCGTCCGCTGTATCGGCGCTATCTCGCGCGAACGTCTGGAGGCGGTGCGTGAGGCAGATGCTATCCTCCGCGAGGAGTTTGCAAATGCCGGCTTGGACAGAACGGGCTGGCAGTATTTCACGGTGGTGCCTGATGTCAGGTCTACCGGTATGCGCAACAAGGAGCGCAGCTACGAATGGCCCTGCATTATCCGTGCAGTCAACAGCGTTGATGCCATGACGGCTACGGTCGAACCTCTGTCTTATGAACTCCTGGCACGTCTGACCGAGAGGATCACCTCTGAAGTCAAAGGAATCAACCGTGTTCTGTATGATGTAACACCGAAGCCTCCGGGAACGATCGAGTGGGAATAATTTCAGGAGAGCCGCAAACCCTTGTAAATAGCGGGTTTGCGGTGTTTCGAATAGCCTCGTGGCAACGTTTTGGCAACATCTGAAAATATTGCTTTCAAATATCCAAAAGTGAATTTGTTTCAGTTAGAAAATGCTTAAACATAAAACACACCCTGAATCTTTAATAAAGAAAAGGGGTGTATTTTTTCGAAATTAATGAAATATAATTGATATAGATACTAAGACAGGAATTTAAAACCTACATTCACAGGAAAGTTTAATCAATAAATACAGGAATAAAACATGCGCATTTGCAGGAATGATGATATAATCTTTTTAAGAGAGGAGGTATAAGATGCAATATTTACCTAGAGTGGCTGACAAACTTTTAGATGAAAGATTGGATGCTAAAGGAGCTATTTTAATAGAAGGTCCTAAATGGTGTGGCAAGACTACAACAGCTAAAGAGTTTTCCAATAGTTTGCTTTCAATGGATCAACCTGACATGACAAAACAATATCAAGATATGGCGGAGATAAATCCTCAGATATTATTGGAGGGGGAAACACCAAGGTTAATTGATGAATGGCAAATAGCACCAAATTTATGGAATGCAGTAAGATACGAAGTAGACCAAAGAAATGAAATGGGACAATTTATTTTGACTGGCTCGGCTGTACCTCCGGATTTAGATGGTTTTTTTCATACAGGTACAGGCAGAATATCTCGTTTAAAAATGAGAACAATGAGTTTGTTTGAATCACAAGAATCTAATGGGCAAGTATCTCTTAGTAAATTGTTTGAAGGAGATGTCCCTAGTGGACACAGTCAAACAACGATTGAAGAGCTAGCTTTTTGGATTTGTAGAGGAGGATGGCCACAATCAGTCAAATTAGGAGACAAGCCAGCATTATTTCAGGCGATTGATTATCATGAAGCAATTATAAGTCAAGATATCAGTCGAGCAGATAATGTTTCTAGAGATAAAGAAAAGGCTAGAAGACTGCTAAGGTCATATGCGAGGCATGTTGGTAGTCAAGCTTCCTATGAAGTGATTAGGCAAGATATGTTATCAAATGACATAGGAACTTTTGATGAAAAAACTTTATATTCTTATATAGATGCACTTACTAAAATTTTTGTCATTGAGGATTCTCCAGCATGGAATCCAAATTTAAGGTCAAAGGTAGCTATACGTACTACGGATACACGATATTTTGTAGATCCATCTATAGCAGCAGCGTCATTAGGTGTTGGGCCGAAGGACTTAATTAATGACCTGAACACTATGGGGTTTTTGTTTGAAAATTTAGCCATTAGAGATTTAAGAGTCTATGCAGATAGCTTATTTGGAAATGTATATCATTACAGAGACAGTTCTAACTTAGAATGTGATGCTGTTGTCCACTTAAGAAATGGAAGTTATGGATTAATTGAAATCAAATTAGGTGGTGATTCTCATATAGAGGCAGGTGCAAAAACATTACTAAATTTAGCTTCTAAAATTGACACTGACAAAATGAAAAAGCCATCATTTTTAATGGTTTTATGTGGCATAGCTCCCTTTGCATATAAAAGAAAAGATGGCGTTTTAGTTGTCCCAATTTCCTGTTTAAAAGATTAGATGATTATAAGTTTAGCGCTGATGTAATTGTTTTATCCGGACACTGCGTTGGAACAATACAACCGCATTGCGGATGGCAATTGTGTCACAGAATTGCGTGTACTATATAGTGCTTCTGATATTATCGCTCGATTGCGAAAAGAGTAAAAACTTCCGGCAACAATCCGGCAACTAAAATTTAGATAGCTACCACGATATGGATACCTGGAGTAATCGTAATACCACCTACCACATTCCATAAACAAAATTGTTCAAGAAATGCTCCTCGTGATCGAGTGGGAGTAATGGGTAAAGTGTACAGCTTAGTGCCAGGTTTCGAGCCCTTGTAAAAATCAATATCTACTGAAGCGTCCGAACTTTCTCTGAATAGCTACCGTCACAGCAAAAGAAATAGCTGCTACTATGAAAATGCCGCCGATTATTTCCAGTGGAAAAGTATTGCCGCTTGCCGTTCTGGCCTTATAGTCAAAGGAGCTGTTTGTGCTATGAATCGCCAGGCTGTCCATATCGATTTGCCCTTCGCTTACCGTAAACTCAACCCACATGGTTTGTTTATCAGGAAGATATGTCGCTGAAAAAAGCCAGGTAAACATAATTACCTTCGAGATGGCTTTTTATCTTCTGTTCTTTCTCCTCTTTATCGTTTCCGCTATACTCAAGATCATCGAGAGAAATATCCGAAACGTTGATGCTACCACGTATCTCGCCTAGCGCATAGATACGTCCATCAGCCTTAATTGCTTGGTCAAAGTCTTCCTGACTGTCGATTATAATCCTGACATCTGAGGCTTTTAACTCCTCAACTTCCGGGTTCACATAAAAGAAAGCAAAATAAGCACTTAACACAATGGCCAATACGATATGCACGCACAAAGCGATAAAAGTCCTGAATTTCATTGAGTTTTTCTTATCAAATAACCTTCTGAATTTGCTTCTCGGTTTACCCAATACTTCGTCGATATCAAATGTCTGGAATAAGAAAGGCGACTTCTTATATTTGACCGGCAAAGGCGGGGAATACATGGTGCATTCATCCGACATTTTCGGCGGGGGATATACATCAAGTGTACGCGTATAATCTTTTTTGCCGGGCTCCAAAAACAATGCCGCTGCTTTTCCTGTCTGAGCATTTACTGCCATTCTGGTCTGTAAATCCGGTTCATTCTCCCCGCTTGCTTTATCAAGAAACCAGATGGGCAGATTGATCCCTGCATATTTGTGAGGCCTGCTATTTGTCACCCAACCCAACAGATCGACCTCATTAAAACCAAATGCGGATTTAAGTATCTCAGGCGTATCCCGGTACATCATTCGATATGGTGCTGTCACTCGCTCATCATTATTCATCGGGGCAAAAATACGCACATCATTTTCCAAAAATGCCGGAGTAAAGGGCGCGGACTCCCCGTAATCCCAAGGGTTGAGTTCGTTGAGCAGATAGATATCAATAAGCGAGTTCTGCGGCCTGGCCCAGTTGATTCTA
>JAAYEX010000118.1 GCA_012728535.1 Clostridiaceae bacterium
AAGACCGTGCAAATTGGCCAGGTCAAGTTCCCGGTCAATTTTGCTGAGTTTTTCGGAATCCTCCTGAGACTGGCCATGCAGGTTTTTCAGCAGCAGGAGATCATCTAAGCTCCGGCCAATAGTAGCCAGTTCCCGGCGGACCCTGTCAACAGACAGCTTGTCCGCAGAGACCTCTTTGAGGGCCAAATTGCAAAGGCACACTATTTCCCGGGTCAGCTTCCCGGGACATTTCAAGCGCCGGCAGATAGAAACAGCCTCCTTCTCCCCACCTGCAAGTGCGGCCAGAAAGGCCATACGGTCAGCAAACTGAGCAGGCAAGAGCTTTAGCCGGGGCAGAAATCCTTTTCTGATTTTATTATCTTTGAATACAATAAATTCCGGTATAAAGACGGCGATGATCTGCCAATATTTGTCAATGATCTGACCCGCCTCAGCCGCAGTAATAAGGCGGGCGAACTCGACATAAAGCCTTTCAGCAGCAACAAGCGCCAGCCGTTCCCGTGTTGCTATGAGAGCTTGCTCTGTGGCTTCTTCAATGGCAAAAGCCAGCTCTGCAGCTAAACGCAATGTGCGCAGTATGCGGAGGGCATCTTCCCGAAACCTTTCTTCCGGCAGGCCCACTGCTCTCAGAATCCCGGCTTCCAGGTCCTTTTTTCCATCATAAGGATCAAGAATGCCGCGTTGAGGGTGCCAGGCCATGGCATTAATCGTCAGATCGCGGCGGGCCAGATCCTCTTCAATTGAACTTGTGAATTTGACCTCATCGGGATGGCGTGCATCGCTATAAGAAGATTCTAGGCGATAGGTGGTGATTTCAAGATGAAGTTTACCTGCATCTTCTGTCGGCAAAATCAAGGTGACAGTACCGTGTTTAATTCCGGTATCCAGAACTCTGAAGTCGGAGAAAACCTTATGTACTTCATCCGGCCGTGCGGAAGTGGCTATGTCGAGGTCAGAAACTTCCCGACCTGAAAGAATATCGCGGACAGAACCACCTACGAGATATGCTTCATAATTATTGGCCTCAAGTTCTCCAATACAATAGGAAGCTGCATCCCGATAAGACTTTACTGACTCGGGCCGGAATGCATCAGACCCGGCCGGCATCAGAGGTCTCCGGCGGGAACAAATTCAAGAGTGGGGCTGACGAAAACATCTCCGTTACTGTTGACTGCTGTATAGGCAGTGAAAACGTCCATTTCTTCCGAAATTTGTTTCATGAATTTTTCACCACGCTCCAGGCCGATCAGGAAAAAAACGGTGGTTGTGATATCTGCGACCCAGGGCGAATCGGATACACAGCTGACACTGAAAAGACCCGTATCACGCTTTTTGCCGGTATAGGGATTGATCAGATGGCGGTAGAGCCTGGTTCCTTTGACATAGCCGCGCTCATCAATTGTAGCGGAAGCGATGGCCTTGTCCTCCAATTCAATTACACCGATCGGATTACCCTGATCGAGCTGGTTCAGCAGGCTGGTGCGCCAGGAACTGCCGTCCGGTTTGCGTCCGATCATATGGAGGTTTCCGCCCATATTAATATAACCGCTGGTCACGCCGTTCTTAACCAGATGCTCCTTCATATAGCGGAGAGTATATCCTCTGTATGAAGCACCATGATCGAGTCTCATGTTAGGAAGCTTCAGGATTATTGATGATGTTTCAGGGACAAGCTCAACGTATTCCGCGCCGACCCGTGACAAGGCTTCCTGCAGCATATCGTCATAATCAGTCAGGCCTTTTTCATCAATTTCGCGCCAGCCAATGGTCAGGGGTGTGACAGTGAAATCATAATCACCTTCAGCCAGCTCGTATACGTGCAGGTTAGCTTCAATAAACTCATATAACATGGGGCTGATTTTGAAAGGCTTGTCGACTTCATAGCGGCGCATCAGTGAAGACAATTCAGCGCGGTTAATTCTTGTATTGAGGCAGCGGGAGACTTTATTGGCAATACCTCGACACTCACTTAATAACACTTTGATATCCTTTTTGTCTTTTTCCGTCAGAGGATCGCCGTCGCGCATGCCCCGGCCCTGTATAGAATGTATTACGACCGTAATCAGATTCTCGAATTCATTAAAAGTAGTACTTTGCTCTTCAATGCCCACAGCCACTAAACCTCTCTCCGCTTAATATTCTTTACCCTATGAATCTATAGTATACATGTACAAAATAGTTAATTAAAATTAGACATATTAACAAGGACATTATAAATGACCTTGAAAACTTTTACAACGAAAACACACTTTGAACAAGACCGGTGAATCACTGCAAATAAAGCATTCCACAAGTAAATAATAACGATGATAAAAGAGGATGATTGCTATTGTTACAATCAGATTACATTGCTCTTAATCTGTTTGTTTTTACAACCTAACCACAATATGTGGTGGTATTATCTAAAACAAGGCACTATATAGCGTAGTTATTTTATAAAGGGGAGAGAGCTATGGAGACGGGAAATCAGCACATAAAACGTTATTTTACTGTAGATTTGGAGGCTGGCGACAAGACGGTATTTGACCTTTTTGATTGGAAAAAGGTTGATGTACTCTTGCAGGATCATAAAACGGGCCGTGTCATTTGTGATATGAAGGATCTTGAATTCCCTGAGCACTACTCTCAGCAGGCCTGCGATATTATCGCGAGCAAGTATTTTCGCAAGGCAGGAGTCCCGACTGAAAGAGGTCATGAGCACTCTATGCGGCAGGTAACGGACCGCATGGTCTCCTTCTGGCTTTCCGCCCTGCTTGATGAAGACATGATCAGTCAGGAAGAATATCTGATCCTTTATGATGAAATTGTCTATGCCCTGCTTGCACAAATGTTTGCGCCCAACTCGCCGCAATGGTTCAATACCGGGTTAAAACAAAAATATAATATCAGCGGCGGTAATAATTCCCTCTACTACTATGATGAAGAAAAAGGTGAAGTTGCAGAGTCTGAGGACACCTATACCCGGTCCCAGGCTTCAGCTTGTTTCATCCTATCTATCGAAGATAAGTTAATGGGGCCGCACTCAATCTCTGAGGCCTATGTTACTGAGACTAAATTGTTTAAAGGCGGTTCTGGGACAGGAACGAACTTCTCCAACATCAGGGCAGAAGGCGAAAGTCTGTCAGGCGGCGGTCATTCATCGGGTTTAATGAGCTTTCTGAAAGGACTGGATCGTAATGCAGGTGCTATCAAATCCGGGGGTACTACACGCCGGGCATCCAAGATGGGCTGCCTGGATGTTGACCATCCTGAAATTGAAACCTTCATTGCCTGGAAAGCCAAAGAAGAGGATAAAGTCATTGCTTTGTCCAAGATGGGCTACGATGCGGATATTGACGGAGAAGCCTATGTAACCGTTTCCGGCCAAAACTCCAATAACTCCATTCGCTTCAGCGACGAATTTATGAAAG
>JAAYEX010000119.1 GCA_012728535.1 Clostridiaceae bacterium
AATTGAATATCTAATAGGTTTGGGATATCGAGAATCTCGTCAATCTTAGAATAAGACACTCTCTGAACACGTCCATATTGAACGGACTTTGGCATCAGTGGTCACCTCACACGATTGTACCGGTCATCCCATAGAGAAACCGTCGCGGACCGGTCTTGACGGCATCTCTCTACATGTTATAATCGACCTATCACAGCGTCTGTTTTCAGAGCGCTTGATTGCGCGACAAAAGCCGCACGGGTCTATTGACACATTTAATAAGTTTATCCCATTACTGCGACTCCGTCAATTATTTTTACAAGTTTGTATAGAAAGTAGTTAATCTGCGATGAAGAACCGTAATTTACGTTTCTTAGTAACAATTTTGATTGTTCGTATGACAACTGCTTTCATGAAACTGATCGGATTAAAGGCAACACACTTCCCGGGCCAGTTGGCTAAACGTCTCTGTCCCGACTTCCTTTCCCGCATAGAAAAACCGGAAACAATCATCGGAATTACCGGCACTAACGGCAAGACCACCATATCGAATTTAGTAGCTGATATGGCTGATCATTTTGGGCTGGATTTTGCCCATAACGCCTATGGCAGCAATATTGAAGAAGGCATTATCACCACCCTGATTGAAGCCGGAACATTTTTCGGTAAACAAAGAAAGAAACTCGCCTTTCTAGAAATAGATGAGCGCCTGACCCGGGTAATCTTTCCCGATATAAGCCCCGACTATCTCATAGTGAGCAATCTTTTTCGTGAATCCTATCTCAGAAATGCCCACGCTGAATTTATTTACGGTGTTTTAAGGGAAAACATACCTGCCGGGACCAAGCTGATTCTGAACGCGGATGACATGTTATCTTACAATCTGGCTGAAGGACATGAAGCTGTAAGTTTTTCTATCGCCAGACTGGCCGGCGAACCGCAATTTACCAGGAATTTAATACGCGATGTTGTCCTCTGCCCCAGCTGTCATCAGCCTCTGGAGGATGAATTCATCCGCTATCATCACATAGGTCGTGCCCACTGCAACAATTGCTCCTGGCGAAACGGTCCGGCTGATTATGAGCTGACTTTCTTAAAGAAGCAGGATGCTCCTGAAAAAGAAATCAACGCCAATGAAATGGACGTAGCCGACGAACTGGCGGTTTCATCGCTGTGCTGGCAAACCGGCCCCGGAGAAGAGCTTTTCCCTTTTGCAGGAGAAAACATGCTGGATCTATACAATTCTCTGGCAGCAATTACTCTTTACTCAGAACTGGGATACACTCCTGAATCCATTGCAGGTGCGCTGGCCGGAGTCGCTATCGGGAAATCCCGTAAGGAAATAGTGAAAATCGGACCTCACACTGTTTATCGCATGCTGGCCAAGGGCAAAAATCCGATCGCAGTGACACGTGTTCTGGATGCCTTGATGAAGCGTCCGGGTGATAAGTATGTTGTTCTTCTGGTAGATACCAGCGTCAAGGAAATGAGTTCTGAAGACAATGTAGCCTGGATCTTTGATGCTGACCTTGATTTGCTGGCAGCTGACGAAGTGAAGCAGATAGTCGTAGCCGGCATGCGGTCTGAAGATATCCGCCTGGCCTTGCTTTTTGCCGGAGTAGCCGACGAAAAAATCGTCAGCTGCCGTGATAAGGAAAAAAGTGCGGACTTGCTCCGGACCGGGGAAAAAGAAGCGACAATAGCTATTCTCTACGAGCTGTACTCAGAAAGCATCTCGCGAAAGCTTGTGAAAAAGCTGCAGCAACGATGGGATGGTAAATAAGACATGCGTATTGAAATCATCTATCCGGAAATTGCCAACCTTCTGGGCGAACATGGCAGCCAGCAACTGCTGCAAAGAACATTTGCAGATGAGGAAATAATCTGCACGAAATTTCCTGACCTGCCTCAATTTTTCACAAGTAAGATTGACTTCATTTATATGGGAGCGATGACTGAAAGTACCCAGGCCCTGGTTTTGGATCTCTGGAGGCCCTATGCCGGAGACTTCAGACAAAAGATTGACAACGGACTGGTCGGCTTTTTTGCAGGTAATGCCCTGGACCTGCTGGGGAGAAATATTGTTTATGAAGAGGCGGATACGATTCAAGCCCTGGGTCTTTATCCCTTTGACACTCTCTGCAAGCGCTTCGACCGCAAGAACGAGATCGTCCGGGGTAAGTTCCATGAGTTTGAGGTCATGGGCTACCGTTCGCAGTTTACCACTCACACAGGTGACAGTTCTGCCTTTCCCTTTATTGAAGTCATAAATGGCAGCGGTATGAATCCGGCGGTGAAAACCGAAGGTGTCGCAGACAGAAACTTTTTTGCCACAAGTCTGAACGGGCCTTTTTTGATACTCAATCCCGAATTCACGAAATGGCTGTTCGGCCTTTTCGGCTACAGGGGAGAGCTGCCTTTTGAGGCAGATCTGCTGGCTGCTGCCGACCTGCGTCGTGAGGATCTCAGCCGCCGTTTTGATAAGAAAAAAGCTCGGAAATAAATTTGTTTTTGCTCATGCAAAAGGCCGGTATCGCTCTGATCCCGGCCTTTTAAAACTAAATCAATAAATTCGGAGCTTTATTTAATCGTCGCTTGGAGTAGTTGCAACTGCTGCGGGGTCTCCGGCAAAGAGTGACTTGAAGAATGCTTTTCTACCGACAAAACCCATACCAAAACTATGGCGTTCAAATTCAACACCATCAATCAGGCTTTGTGACAGATTATTGATCTTTTCCGTTTTGGCCAAAGCTTCTACACGATGGTCGATACTCTTAACATCACCTAAACCGACAAAATACATGATGTGGTAGCCATAATCGGTTTCAACGATTCCGGTATCTCCGGTCTTGCGTGACTCATCCAGGCTCCAGTCCTGGAAAGCTTCAACCATCATGCCGTAAGGTACATTTTCATATAAGCCGCCGTTATCAATGCTACCCGTGTCACTGGTGTATGTCTCAGCCAATTCGGCGAAAGCTTCTTCCGTTTTGGCACCGGCTTCAAATTCTGCCAGGATTTCTTCAGCTCGGGCCTTGATTTGATCGTTGGAAACAGGATCACCATCTGATCCGGTAACGGCTGAGGCGTCAACCAGGATGTGGCGTACGCTATAAACATAAACATCTTCAAAGTCGGCGCTGTGAAAAACCAGGGCGGTAACGGTTTTTGTGCTCTCTATCACTGTGGTGTCACCGGCTTCACGCTCTTCATCGGTCAGCCAGCTCTTTTGGTTGCTGGTGAGACGGCTCCCCTGCATCAGATAATCCAGATCTTCCGGCTGGTCCTTGAGTTTGTCAAGTTTGTCCTCATCAGTTTCAAATTCAGCCATAGCTTCAGCGAAACTCATTTCGCCTTTTTCATAGAGCTCGAGTGCGGCGGCGGCGTCTTCAGATAATTCCTGCAAAGCTGCTTCCAGCTCATCTTCAGCCAGCTCTTCCTCATCGTCAGTTGCCGGCAAGGAGAAGGTATAGGAAGAATATGAGTATATTTTGAGGTCAGCAGCATTCTCTTCCTTGTACTCTTCAATCTCAGCTGCAGTAACCTCAGTCGTGTCTGCCAGATGCTGGTTATATTCCTGTAACATCAAAGATTGGCGCACAAACTTCATATAATGTGAAGAAGACACGCCCGGACCGAAATATGATTCCAGCAGCCTACCGACTCCGACGCCTTGACTCTGGGCACCCTGTGCCATATCCACTTCAAAATCTCTGACTGTTTTATCAATTTCTGCCAGTTTCTCGTCAGATAAGACGAAGCTGTCATCATTATTCATGGCCAAAACCATGGCATAGGTCGGAGCCATCTGTTCCAGGGTTAAGTCGATCAGATCATCCCTCAAGGTGCGGTCTCCTGATGTAGTACGTTCAAGCATTTCCTGCATCTCATCGGTAAAGGCATAACCCAGCTGTGCCTGCATACTGATGTTACCTAACTCAACGTTCAGATCAGCAGGACTCATGGTCATGCTGGCTCCCGTAACTTCAGAGTTTCTGATCGTAATTGCTGTCAGGCTTTTTTGCAAAACACCAAAACGGGCGACCGCCCATACAGCAGCAACAAGAATCAGGGCTACGACAATGACGATGGAGGCAATACGTCCGACAATGCTCTTGGAGCTGATCTTCTTCTTTCTGCCGTCGCTGTCCTTTAGATTTGCCAGGCGCTGCTTGCGCTCAGCACGATCTATTTCAGCCTTCCATTCGCTTTGCTCATTTGTTTTCTTGGCCATAAAGTTACCTTCCTATATAAAAAAACTCACTCAGACACCGGTCAAAGTGACCTGCTTTTAAGCTACAAACAAGAGTGTACCACAAATGTGATAAAAATCGATCAAAACATGGTCAAATCAGTGACAATGATCGGGGAAGGTCCATGGCCTCTTCAATCCAGAGATCAGGCTCCAAAGCCCTCAGCTCTTCCTTGTCCATACTGGTCCAGTCGACAACCGCGCTGCGGCAACCTGCTGCATGGGCGCTTTTTACATCGTGCACACTGTCGCCGACATACAAAATCCGGGACATATCACTTATTGACATGCGTTCTGCCGCCGCCAGCAAAGGTTCCGGCCCGGGCTTATGTCCTGTGGAATCCTCCTGTGAGAGGAGAATTTCAAAATAATCTGCTAAGCCGTGCACCCGCATACAGTCTTCCAATCCTTCACGGAAGCGCGAGGTTACAAGGCCAAGTCGGAAGTTCATCCGCTTGAGCTCTTCCAACATGGCTACTACACCTACATATATGCCGGTATGTGTATCAGTCTTGCCTTCACACCAGATCCGATATGTGTCTACCATCTTCAGCGGATCTTCCATGCCGGGATAGGCTTCCTGCAATGGTTTACCGATTTGTGAAAGGATCATCTCCCGTGGGGGGACAGATCCGGTATATTCTTTCCAGGTATGTTCGTGTCCTGCTACTATAAGTCCTATTGAATCAACCAGGGTGCCATCCATATCGAAGAGCACAGCTTCAACTTCAATTTTCTTCATCTTTTCCGTCATTAATATCTCCATCGGTTTCTATGGTTAAACGCAGCTGTTCGATACGATTGTCAGCCACGGATAATACCGTAAATCTCAAATTCTTGTAGACTACGTCTACCTTTTCATCCTCTTCCGGAATACGGTCCAGAAGGTCGATAACAAATCCTGAAACAGTATCATAAGCGTCATCCGGAAGTTCCAGTCCGAGTTCTTCCGACAAAGTCTCCAGAGGGCAGGAGCCGGAAATGAGCCAACTGTTGTTGCTTTGTTCCTGCAAGAGCCGCTCTTCTTCATCGTACTCGTCTTCTATATCGCCGAGAATCTCTTCGATCAGGTCTTCCATGGTGACTATTCCTGCGGTACCGCCATACTCATCAATTACTATGGCCAGCTGGACGTGTTGTCCCTGCATCTCAAAAAATAAGTCCCGGACTACCCGTGTTTCAGGAGTGAATATCGGCTGCCTCATTTCAGCTGCCAGTGAAAAGTCACGCTTGAGCTCTTCGTCGCCCAATAAAGGCAATAAATCTTTCACATGCAGGACACCGACAATCTTGTCGATAGTATCCTCATAAATCGGAACCCGGGTATATTTTTCTTCCTTAATCACCTCCAGAGTTTCCTCAAAGGAAGCGTCCAGCGGCAGGGCCACAATATCTGTCCGGTGTGTCATAACGTCGACTGCGCAGATATCATCAAAACGGAAGATATTACGGATCAGTTCATGATCCTTTGCTTCTTCATCCCATGAGCTTTCATCTGAATCGAGCATCTTGAAATACTCTTCAACCTGCATTATTGCATTATCATCTTCCGATTTTCCGGTAAAAAGTCTTGATAAAAACTCAACCAGTAGGTTGATCAGACGTTCCAGCGGACGCAGGACAAGCAGTAAAGGCTTGAAAAAGATCAGGCTGAATCGCAGAAAACCGATTCTTGCCTTAGAATCATTGTCGCTTCGCCGCACCAGACGGGCCGGCAAATTTTCGCCCAGAAGAGCATAGAGGAAGAAGGCGACAAGGCTGTAGCCGATGTAAATAAGAGCATACAGCCAGCCCTCCAAAGCTGAAGGCATCAGGAATAGCGGTGCAAAAAAGCCCATTGTCCATACAAAATATAAAAAGACAAACAATATTCGCAGAAGATGCAGCTCGCGCAGTAAAATCTCCATTGAGTCGTTCCTGCAAATTTTCTGCAAAGATTTGGGCAAGTCGGTTTCCTGATCGGAAGACTGTCTGAAAGCTGAGCTGCGGTTGAACTCGAGCAAGGCCATATCATACGCCTTTGATATGGCACTCATGAGCAATAATAAGATGGTCAGAAGTGATGCACCTAAGCTGTTGAAGCTACTCAAGACCGCGCTCGCAGGGTGAGGGTCCATTATCGTTTTCTCCCGGGTGTAGGTAGAGCTCAGAGCTCAATACTGTAAGGAGCGCGGACCGGACCTGCCGGTATGCGCTCCTCTTGAGTATAGCAAAATAAGCAATATTAATTACTCGGTTTTATTCTTCTTCGCTGGCTGCCGCAACTATCTTTTCAGAGATATTCTGCGGAACCGGTTCGTAACGGGCCATTTCTCTGGTGAAATAACCGCGACCCTGGGTCATGGACTTAAGGTCTGTAGCATATTTAGCGATTTCTGCTGCCGGAACTTCTGCCTCAACTACCTGGAAACCGGGGACAGTATCGGGATTAATACCGAGAATGCTGCCACGACGTTTGCTCAGGTCGCCCATAATATCACCCAGGAAATCATCCGGGATATGGACTGACAGGGAGTAGATGGGCTCAAGAAGGATCGGTTTTGCCTGAGGCATACCATTGCGGTAGGCCAGACGTGCTGCCAGTTTAAAGGACATTTCGTTTGAGTCGACGTCATGGTAGGAACCATCTACCAGAGTAGCTCTCAGATTCACTACCGGATAACCGGCCAGAGGTCCTTCGTCGATCGCTTCACGCAGACCCTTTTCAACAGCCGGGAAATAGTTCTTCGGAACTGAACCGCCGAAAATCTTTTCCTGGAAATCAAGATCCAAATCATCACCGGGTTCAAACTCAATCCACACATCACCAAACTGTCCATGTCCACCGGTTTGCTTCTTATGGCGGCCCTGAACTTTGACCTTCTGGGTGATTGTCTCACGATAAGCTACGCGAGGCTCTGTCAGACGGGCTTCAACGCCGAACTTTCCTTTAAGCTTGGCTGTCAGCACATCGAGCTGAACTTCGCCCATTCCGGAAAGCAGGAATTGATGGGTCTCGGGATTGTTCTCTATCTCAAAAACGATATCTTCGTCTTTCAGCCTGACCAGGCCCTGCATGATCTTGTCATCTTCGCCCTCGTTTACGGCTGATATAGCTAAAGTCAGACTCGGAGTCGGCATTTCCGGCGCTTCGATCTTCAAAGGATTATCGCGGTCTGTGAGTGTATCCAAAGTGCTGGTGTCATTCAATTTTGTTGTGGCTCCGATGTCACCGGCAATTACAGTATCAACCGAGATCTGCTTTTTACCGCACATGCTGTAAAGACCGTTGATGCGTTCATCAGTTTCCTTATTGACGTTATAGACTGAACCGGAATCTTTAAAGACACCGGAATATACACGGAAAAGGGAGATTTTACCGACAAAGGGGTCGACTATTGTTTTGAAAACCAGGGCTGCCAGAGGACCGTCCTGATCGGTCTTGATCTGGAAGCTCTCGCCACTGCGGTTGACCGCTGTCATGGCGTGTCCGTCTTCAGGTGTGGGGAAGAAACGAATCATCAGGTCCAAGATGTGGGAAACGCCCCAATTGGCATTGGCGGATCCGGCGAAAACAGGATAGAGGGAGGCTTGTGAAATCGCTTGACGCAAACCGCGCTCTTCTTCTGCAGGAGTGAAGGCTTCACCTTCGAAATATTTCTCCATCAGCTCTTCGTCGCTTTCAGCGATCTGTTCGACCAGCTGCTCATGATAGTTCTCAGCTAATTCCTGAAGATCTGAAGACATTTCGGTCGGCTTCATTTCACCTTTATTGCCGGTGAAGCTGTAAGCCTTCATTGAAACAACATCAACCAATCCGGTCATTGTTTCGCCATCCATGATAGGAAGGGTCATGGGGATTACGAGATGGCCATAGGCTTCTCTCAAGGCTTCAAGCGTAGCTTCGAAATCTGAGTTGGGCTCATCCATACGGTTGATGAAAAAAGAGATGGGCATCTTCTCATCACCGGCTATACGTACTGCTTTTTCCACACCGACAGCAACACCGTCTTTGGCTGACATCACGATCAGTACTGCATCGCCCACATCCATACCCAGCATTTGTTCTCCAAGGAAATCAAAGTCACCGGGTGTATCGATCAGATTTATTTTATTCTTTTTCCACTCAAAGGCAGCCAGGCTGGTGTTGATGGAAATACCGCGACGGATCTCTTCAGCGTCAAAGTCACTAACCGTATTGCCTTCGTTGCTCTTCCCCAGACGGTTGACGACTCCTGCGTTAAATAATGCGGCTTCGACAAAAGCGGTTTTGCCGGCGCCGCCATGCCCCATGACGGTAATATTACGTATATTCTCTCTTGTGAATTTCATTAAAAATCTCCCTTGAATTTATTGTTTCTCAGCTATTATACAATGACTGTCCCTGACTGACAAGAAGACTCAGCGCCCACAGCTTAGGGCGTATACGGTTTTAGTCTGGCTGTAAAATGCCGCAGAACTTTTGCCTGTTCGACCACTTCAAAACCCTGGAATTCTTCACTGCGTTTCATTACGTCAGCCAGCTTCTCAGCTACATAATCAAGATGTGACTGTGTATATGTCCGGCGGGGTATGCAAAAACGTGACAGTTCGAGAGCTGCTTCCAATTGCTCCCCAGTTTGCGGGTCCAAATCCAGGATAAAAGATCCGATATCACAGCCACGGATACCGCCTTCAAGATAAAGCGCTACGCAGAGGGTATGGGCCGGGAAGTGATAATAGGGAATATGCGGCATTGCTTTTTTCGCATCAACAAAGATGGCATGGCCGCCAGTCGGATACTGAATCGGCACACCCAGTTCCAGGCAGCGGTCTCCCAGATACTGCGTCTGTCCGATATAGGAACGCAGGAAAATCTCATCAAGTCCTTCAGCCAGTCCCCCAGCCATGGCTCCCAGGTCTCTGCCGGTCAAGCCACCGTAGGTCAGGAAACCCTCGTAAGGGACAACTCGTGCTTTGATGCCTTTGATCAGATCGGCATCTTCTCTTACGCCCACCAGGCCGCCCATATTGACTATGCCGTCTTTTTTAGCGGAAAAAGTGAAGGCGTCTCCTTCAGCAAACATGTCACGCACGATATCTTTAATCGGCCGGTCTTCCTGGCCTGTTTCACGTTCTTTGATGAAAAAGGCGTTCTCTGCATAACGGGCAGCATCTATGACCAGTGGAATTTTATGCTCGCGGGCAATAGCTCCCGTCTCCTGAAGATTGGCCAGGGAGACAGGCTGTCCTCCGGCTGAGTTGTTGGTAATGGTCATGACGATGCAGCCGATTTTTTCCGCACCATATTCAGCAATCAGTTCCCGGAGTCTGGCGATATCCATGTTGCCCTTAAAAGGAGCGTAGTTCTCTGTATCTGCTGCTTCAGGAGAGACGCAGTTGACAACTTTGGCACCGGTCAGGAGTACATGCCCCGATGTAGTATCGAAGTGAAAATTCGAGATAGAAATCATGCCTTCTTTCAGCAAGAGGGGGAAGAGCATATTCTCCGCAGCCCGCCCCTGGTGGACCGGCTGTATATACTGATAATTGAATATGTCATGCGCCACTTCCATCAACTGCTCGTAGCTGCGGGACCCGGCATAACTCTCATCTCCCATCATAACAGCCGCCCACTGCCGGTCGCTCATGGCATTGGTGCCGCTGTCAGTCAGCATGTCGATATAGACATCCGAAGAAGCCAGGCTGAACATGTTGTAATCAGCCGTCTTGATTGCCTCTTCCCGTTCCTCGTAACTTGTCTGTCTGATTGCCTCAACCATCTTGATCCGGTATGGTTCCGGAATGTACTTTGCCATATTTTCCCCTCTTTTCATCTGTTTGATTTGTTTTTTTTGTGATTTTTTAAATATTTTCTTTTATAAAAGCTAAAATATCCAGATCAACTTCTTCATGGTTAGTCTCATTCAGTAATTCATGCCTGGCACCGGGATATTCCTTGACAGTTACATTTGTCATTCCCAGACTTTCATACTGGGTGGACAAGGCTCTGACCGCCTTTCCCATTTCGCCTACGGGATCATCACTGCCGCTTACTATCAGTATCGGCAGGTCGCGTCGCATCTGCTTAAGGTTGTCCTCGTCATAAAGAGTCAGTATGCCGTCAAACATGTCTCTATAAGCACGTGTCGTAAACATAAAGCTGGTGCGGGGCTCAATTACATATTGTTCACTGATAGCTGAATCCCGGCTCAGCCATTCAACACCGGTCTTGTCTTCCTCTTTGAAAGTCTTGTTGTTTACTCCCAGGACCATCTTCCTGATAAATGGGCTGCGATAACGGGAACCACGGAATTTTCCCACAAGAGTAGCCAGGGAACGACCGGCACGCACAGCAGCTTTTGCCTGCATACCCGTACCCATAATAATGGCACCGGTTAAATCTTCATCGGGGAAACGGTAAAGGAACTGCCTCAGATAAAAGGAGCCCATGGAGTGGCCGAGAATAAAGTAAGGCAGGTCTGGATACAGGCCTCGGGTGTCTTTATAGACTTTGTAAAGATCCTGCAGGACCAGTTCATTGCCGTTTTCTTCAGCGAAAAAACCCCAATCGTCAGTACTTTCAACTGAATCACCATGACCCAGGTGGTCATGGCCTACAACGAGGATTCCCGCTTCTGTCATGAAACGGGCAAAGCGGTCATAGCGTTCAATGTACTCCACCATTCCGTGGGAGATCTGCAGGACAGCCCACGGTTTTTCTTCAGGCAGCCAGCTCACTACATTGAGTTTGGTCTTACTGTCATTAGAAAGAATTTGCTTAACTTCACTTTTCATATTTTTATCCTCTTCTTTCCGCAACTTCAAGTAGAATATCTACGGCACTTTGGCGGTCCTCTGTTTGCATCAGCCGGTCACGGAAGTCCGCAGCATTGCGGACACCGCGCACATAGTAGGCAAATTGTGATCGCATTTCACGGCAGGCCGCCTCTTGTCCCAGAAGTTCAATCATGCCGTCCAGGTGATTCAGAACTGCTTTGAGCCAGCGTTCACTGCTGATCTCCGGTGGTAGACCCTCGCTTTTCATACCCTCCCGTATTTGTTCAAAGACGAAAGGATTGCCCATGGCTGCTCGGCCTATCTGGTAGGCATCAAGTCTGACCAGTTCCTGCAAGCGGCGAATATCCGCTGCGGTCTTGATATCGCCATTACCACAAAGAGGGAGACTGCACTCTTCGCGAACAGCAGCAAAGATCTCCCAATCAGCCTTTCCGCTGTAAAACTGGTCCCGGCTGCGGGCGTGTACAGTAATACCGGCAACGCCCTCGCTTTCCAGACGTCCTGCCAGAGAGGGAGCGTTAATCTCCCGTGCATCCCAACCGCTGCGCATCTTAACGGTAACTAATTTATTAAATTTCGCTGCAGCTTCCACTGCAGCCGCAGCTATGGCGCAGGCCAGATCGGGCTTAAGCATCAGGGCAGCTCCTGCTCCGGTCCCGCAGACCTTCTTAACCGGACATCCCATATTTATGTCGATCCAATCGGTCTGGCTGTAAACCGGATGGGCCAGCAAAATCTCTATAGCTGTCGAAAAATCTGCAGGATCATGGCCGAATAATTGAATAGCGTAAAGCCTTTCTCGAGGGTCCGGGAGAAGGTAGCGCGACACTTTCTCCATGTGTGGATTATATACAATTCCACGCGCACTAACCAGTTCGCTTATGGTGAATGTGGCCGACAACTCGCTGACCAAACCCCGAAAGGGTGGCGTACTGGTTCCGGCCATCGGAGCCAGGCCCAGGATCAGCCCGTCTTCTGCTCTAAACATTGACATGAAATCACCGGGCTTGCTGTTCATCGCGGCCTCCATGGAAGGGATTGTCTTTTTTTTAAAAAATTAATCGAGTAAATCAAGCAATTCACTGTAATGGTTAATTATATCCATTTGTGGCCGCATTTCATCAGTAATCTCAGCCGCTGCACGTTCATAAAAACAGGAATGACCGCTGTCATACCAGACCGGGTGCATACCGACCCCCAGGGCTCCACCGACATCACAGTGGATATCGTCACCGACATACCAGCATTCTTCAGCCCTGAGACCGCTTTTTTGCAAGGCTCTGAGGAAGATCCATTTCTCAGGTTTACGTAATACCGTTTCGCTGGAAGTCACGATAAATTCAAGCTTATGATCCAGATGATTATCAATACGCGCTTTCATCGATTCACTGCTGAAGGAAATATTGGAAATAACAGCTGTACGGATGCCGCGCCGGTCCAGCTCTATCAGTGTCTCCGGGAGGCCCGGCAGGACTTCTGCGGGGCAGGCTGAAAACCAGTAGAGTTTTTCGCATTCAAGGATGGGCAGGTCACAGCTGAGGTCGAACATATCCAACAAAAAATTGAAGTAGGCTTCGAAGGAAACTTCTACTGAGTTGGTGAAGGCCCTTTTGCGTAAATCATCATAGAGCTCGTCGGATAGTTCCATCATTTTATCAATATCGACGTTTTCTTTGGGATGCAGGTGGGGTATAAAAGCTTCATAGGCGGCACGGAGGTCAAAGGTCTCCTCGTGCAGCAAAGTCTGTCCGTAATCAAAGAAAATCATACGCGGATTAATTCTTGCCATAAGTACACCTTTCTGATTATTAACACACAATTAGACACTTATCATATAAATTAACATGTTCAGCTGAAATTTGCTCTTAGAGTCGCAAATATTCACCTTTTCCCACTCCTCTGACGCTATAAAAAGACTCTTAGTGTATGATAAAATACATAAGTTCAAGAATTAACAATCATAGGGTCCTGACGGACGAAAGAGTGGATATACAGATGAAAAGAACAAAGTACTGTGGTCATTTCTCTGAGGGAGATGTAGGAAAAAAGGCTTGCGCCTGTGGCTGGGTACAAAGCAAGCGCGATATGGGAGGCGTCATTTTTATCGATCTAGTCGATCGGGAAGGTGTATTACAGATTGTTTTCAATCCTGAAAATACGGATGCCGATACTTTCGCCCTGGCCGAACGCGTTAGGAATCAATCCGTCCTGGAAGTAAGCGGCAATTTACGTCTGCGCGATCCTGAGACTGTAAACCCTAAAATTACTACAGGCACAGTTGAGCTCAGAGTTGAGGAAGCCACCATTCTTTCTGCTGCGGAAACTTTACCTTTTGTGCCTGAAGAAGCCGGCAATGTCAGAGATGATCTCAGATTGCGCTATCGTTATCTGGACCTGCGCCGTAGTGAGCTGAAAGACAATCTGCGTCTGCGTCATCGTGCCGGTGTCCTGATTCATTCTTTTATGGCGGATAGGGGCTTTATCGAGGTTGAGACTCCGGTACTCGGTAAAAGCACTCCGGAAGGTGCACGTGATTTCCTCGTGCCCAGCCGTGTTCATCCCGGCAACTTTTTTGCACTGCCGCAGTCACCTCAGATCTACAAGCAATTACTCATGGTCAGCGGCTTTGACCGCTATTACCAGATAGCCCGCTGCTTCCGCGACGAAGACCAGCGTGCCGACCGTCAGCTGGAATTCACCCAGCTCGACCTGGAAATGTCTTTTGTCGAAATGGATGACGTGCTGGAAATTCTGGAAGCACTGATGAAGCACCTGGCACGTGAACTTAAAGGCGTTGAAATCGAAGCTGCCTTCCCCCGCATGTCCTGGAAGGAAGCTATGGATAAGTACGGTTCCGACAAGCCGGACTTGCGCTTTGACTTGCCCATTATCGACATCAGCGACATCGCTGAGAAATCCGATTTTTCCATATTCCGCCAGGCTTTAAAGAGCGGTGGCGTGGTACGCGCCATCTGCGTCCCCGGCAAAGCTGATTTCCCGCGATCTGTTATAGATGATCTGACCGATTTCGCCATTTCAGAAGGCGCCAAAGGCATGGCCTGGATAGCCTGGCGTGAAGATGGTGAGATATATTCCATCCTTGATAAATATTTCACGGAAGATCTGATGCAGGAGTTATTGGAAGCTGTCGGGGCAAAGCCCGGCGACTTCATCCTCTTCTCTGCAGACCGGCTTGATATAGTGCGGCATGTCAGCGGTGCTATCCGCCTGCACCTGGCAGACCTGCTTGACCTGCGCACACCTGGTGAACTTAACTTTTCCTTCGTTGTCGACTTTCCCATGTTTGAGTTCAGCGAAGAAGAGGGGCGTTATGTAGCCCAGCATCATCCTTTCACCATGCCGAAACTTGAAGACCTCCATTATCTGGAAACTGAACCTGAACGCATGGAATCCCAGGCCTACGACCTGGTTCTGAACGGCACTGAACTGGGTTCAGGCAGCATCAGAATACACGACAGAGACATTCAGGCACGTGTATTCCGCCAACTCGGGCTTTCAGAGGAAGATATCCGGGACCGTTTCGGCTTCTTGCTTGATGCCTTCCGTTTCGGAACACCGCCGCACGGTGGATTTGCCCTGGGTCTGGACCGCCTGATCATGTTGCTGGCGAACGCGCCCTCCCTGCGCGAGGTAATCGCCTTTCCCAAGCTGAGCAACGCTTCTGACCCCCTCACTGATGCGCCTAGTACGGTAGACCGGCAACAGCTGGACGAACTGCATATCGTTCTTGCAGCTGATGTGGTTGCCGGCAGCGAGATTTTCAGCGGCAAAAAGGATGCACCCGCAGCAAAGACCTTCAACCTGGAGCACTTGGAACAGCTGTCCAATATTATGCTGACTGAATCCGAACGGGTCGGTATGCAAACCGAGATTGAAACCCTGATCGATTTCGCAGATCAAATGGCAGACCTGGATACCAGGGCGGCAGAGCCTACCCGTTCTATGATTACGGAGCATGGGGTGTTTCAGGGAGAAGAGCGTGAGCCCTCTCTCAGCCAGGAAGATGCTCTGGCAAATGCCGCCGAGTCTGAAGACGGAGCCTTTGTAGTTCCGGCCGCAGTGGAACAGGAGCTATAAATGTTAAAAGAAAAAATGACAATCTATGAAATAGGCGCAGCTTTGCGCCGCAAAGACTTTTCTTCCCGCGAACTGACAGAATCAATTCTGGATAAATGCGCCAAGCAGGAAGATCGGATCGGCGCTTACATCACTCTGACTGAAAAGGAAGCTCTGCAGCAAGCTGACCGGGTAGACAAGCTTCTGGCCGCGGGGGCTGAGCTGCCGCTGCTGGCAGGTATTCCGCTGGCAGTCAAGGACAATATCGCCGTTAGGGGTATTCCCCTGACAGCAGGTTCAAAAATGCTGGAAACTTTCCGTCCGCCATACAGCGCATTTGTCTGGGACGAACTTGTAAAAGCTCAGGCAGTCCTGGTCGGAAAAAGCAACATGGATGAATTCGGCATGGGTTTTTCCACAGAAAACTCATACTTTAAAACGACAAGAAACCCGCATGACCTGACCCGCATTCCCGGCGGCAGTACGGGTGGGTCCGCAGCAGCTGTGGCGAGCGGTGAAGCAATCTATGCTCTTGGTACTGATACCGGCGGTTCAATCCGCCAGCCTGCTGCACATTGTGGCGTCGTCGGTCTGCGCCCCAGCTATGGCCTTGTTTCTCGCCGTGGAGTCTCCGCACTGGCTTCTTCCATGGATACGGTCGGTCCTCTGACCAGAACCGTCCGCGACAACATGATTGTCCTTTCGGCGATCACAGCCCGGGATGCCAAAGACTGCTCTTCCAGCAGACATGTTTTCAAACTTGATGAAGATCTTTTAAAGCAAGACAGTTCAGAGACCAAGCCCCTGACCGGTATCAGCATAGGCTGGCCGGAGCAGTGTTTTGATATCGAGCTGGAGGAAGACGTCAGGCGGGGTCTTGAAGCCGCTTTGAAAGTTTTCGAATCACTGGGAGCGACAATCAAAAAGCTGCAAATCAGCTCGCTGAATGCCGCCCTTTCCGCCTACTACATTCTAATGACCGCTGAAGCAGCTTCAAACCTGGGACGCTTTGATGGTGTCCATTACGGTTACCGCAGCCCCGGGGCTGAAAAGTTGGAAGACCTTTATATCAACTCCCGCTCCGAAGCTTTCGGCTATGAGGTTAAGCGTCGTATCCTGCTGGGCAACTTTGCACTTTCTGAAGAATACTACGAGGACTATTTCGTAAAGGCGCAGAGGGTCCGCACGGTTGTCATCCGCGAGTTCACAGGACTGTTGGAAGACTGTGACCTGCTTTTCATGCCTGTGACCACTTCAACGGCAGGAAAAATCGGTTCAGCTCCGAAAAATCCGGTCGATCTGTACCGCGGCGACATCTTCACAACGCCGGTATCAGTGGCCGGGCTGCCCGCACTGTCACTGCCCTGCGGCAAAGATTCACAGGGTCTGCCTATCGGCATGCAGCTGGTCGGCAGGCAATTCGATGAGGCTTTGCTCTATCGCGTCGGAGCTGCTTACGAAGACCGGCATAGCCCGGCTTTTGAACTGGCGGAGGTAAAAGCATGAGCATGAAAAACCACAAAAAGTACGAAGCTGTCATTGGCCTGGAAGTTCACGTAGAGCTCAAGACCAAATACAAAATTTTCTGTGACTGCGAGGTCACTTTCGGCGAAGAGCCCAATACTCATGTCTGCCCGGTCTGCCTGGCAATGCCCGGGACTCTTCCTGTTTTAAATCATGAGGTGGTTGAATTCGCAGTACGCGCCGGCCTGGTGACTCATTGCGAGATTTCGCATTCCTAACGCATCGACCGAAAAAACTATTTCTACCCTGACCTGGCCAAGGCCTACCAGCTGTCACAAGCTGATGAGCCGCTTTGCCTGAACGGCTATGTGGATGTAAGCACAGAAGATGGAAGATCCAGAATCCGTGTTAACCGCATACACATCGAGGAAGATGCCGGCAAACTGATTCACACCGACAAAGGCAGCTCGCTGGTTGATATGAACCGTGGCGGTGTGCCTCTGATTGAGATTGTTTCTGAGCCGGATATTCACTCGGCAGATGAAGCTGTCGCCTACCTGCGGAAATTGCGCTCTCTGGTTCGCTACACCGGCATTTCCGATGGCCGCATGAACGAAGGTTCCCTGCGCTGTGACGTCAACCTTTCTATCAGAGAAAGGGGCACAGAACGATTGGGCACCCGGGTCGAGATGAAAAACATCAACTCTTTCAACTATGTCGCCAAGGCTATTGAAAGTGAGTTCGCCCGTCAGGTTTCCATCCTGGATGAAGGTGGAATAATCACCCAGGAAACGCGCCGCTATGATGAAAAGACTGATCAGACAACAGTCATGCGCAGCAAGGAAGATGCGGCGGACTATCGTTACTTCCCGGATCCTGATCTCTGTCGAGTCGAAGTAAGTGATGCAGAAATAGCAGAGATACGTGCCTCTATCCCTAAAATGGCTGAGGAGCGCAAAGAAGAGTATATCGAAAGATTCTCTCTCAGTGATTATGAAGCCGAGCGCCTGACTGAAGACAAGGTTGTGGCGGATTTCTTTGAAACTGCAGCTAATGAGAGCCGCTATCCCAAAGTTCTGTCAAGTCTGATCATGACAGAACTGTCTCCTCTCTTTGATGATGAGGGAGACTCTGTGTTGCCGCTTGAAGCCCTCAGCCTGGCAAAACTTGCCGACCTCCTGGGTGATGAAAAAATCAACAGCAACACCGGAAAAAAAGTCCTGCGCCTGCTATTGGAAGATGACTTTGATCCGGAAGCTTACGTCAGAGAAGAAAATCTGTTGCAGATCACGGATCGCGAAGAGCTCCTGGAGATAGTGGAAAGTGCTCTTGCAGCTAACCGGAAGGCAGTTGAAGATTACCGCAAGGGTAAGGAAACTGCGATTAAAGCAATCATCGGACGTGTGATGAAAGAAACCTCCGGCCGCGCCTACCCGCTGCTGGTTGAAGAAATGATACTTGAAAAGATCAGTGAAAATTAAATCTAAGTGAAACGGGCAGTGTAGCCACACTGCCCGCTGAATAACTGAATAACTTAGGTGCCTGGCACCATCAAAGGCCGTCTCCGGCCAGAATTTCTTCATATGTATCGTCGTTAATTGCTTTCAGCAAAGCTACAGCAAGGTCGGCTGTTTTTTCCAGGTCGTACAGTTTGGCGATACCATAAGATGTGTGTATATAACGCACGGGAACACCCAAAACAATAGTCGGAATACCCCCGCCCATTTTATGAATAATTCCGCCATTGGTGCCGCCTCCTGAACGTACGGCTTCCTGAACCGGAATTCCCTCTTTCTCCGCCAGGTCCAACGCGAAGCGCTGGAAGCCCGGATGGGTGATCATGGAGACGTCCAAATGGCGCAGCATGGGCCCTTTGCCCAGCAAAGTCTGCTGGCTGTCCGGGCTGCCGAAAGTATCATCTGCCGGAGTACCTTCGAAAACTATGGCCAGATCAGGCTCTGTCATGCGCGTCGCCACTTCCGCTCCGCGACCGCCGACTTCCTCCTGGCTGCTGAGAGCTGCGATCACATCGCAAGCCAGCTCTTCTTCCGCCAGGCTGCTTAAGGTCTCTACCAGAGCCGTGCAGCCGATGCGGCAGTCAAAAGCCTTGCCGATCAGGACGTCATTCTTTTCATCGTAAAAAAGGTCAACATCCGGCACCACAGGAGCAGCAATACGGATCTTGAATTTTTCACTTATTTCTTCAGCGGAGGTCGCTCCGACATCCAGCTGGATCGCGGTAAAGACAATCGGGCTGTTGCGTTCGGCATCGCTCATGTAATGAGGAGGTTTGCTTGTCGCCAGTGCCGGTATCCACTTCCCTTCGGAGTTGCGCACCCGAAAGCGATGTGAAGGCACATTGGAGGCCACCCAGGAACCCAGGGGCAAAATACGCAGAAGACCCTGTGGGCTCACCGATTGCACAATCAGTCCTACTTCATCCAAATGTGCATCGAGCTGCACTAAAACACGGTCGCGGCTATTTCCGGCCCGTTCCAGATAGACATTCTGCAGCGAATCGATATAGCTTTCACCATAAGGCTGCAATACCTCCAGAGCTGTTCTTGCCAGTTCGTGCTCAAAGCCCGACGGTCCGTTTGCCTCCGAAAATATGCGCAGGGTCTGCAATAATTGTTCTCTTCTTTCTGTGCCGGCCATCATCCGATCCTTCCTTTCCTCTTGGTTGATTAGCTTTATCTTAACACTGATAAGTTACTGTTTTTCTAGAGTATTGTCGTTTCAAAGACAAGTGATTGCGGGAATAGCTCTTGCAGTAAGCCGGCCTTTTTGCTCAAATCACAGTTTTCTTCATACAGGGCGAAAACTGTCGGGCCGGAACCGGTCAGGGAAGCGTAAATACTTCCTGATTGTCTCAGTGCCAGCAGGAAGTCTTCTGTTTCCGGATAAACTTCCCGCAAATAAGGGAGGAAAGAATTCTCCAGGATTCCATTGAATTCGGAATATCTCCTGCTTGAGAGTATCTTTCCATAAGCTTGCAAAATGGCCTGCAGCTCAGTTCCCGGCGATCCAGATTTATTCCTGTCTAAAGCAGCAAAGGCCTCTTTTGTCGATACATTAAAGGGAGGCTTGATCAGCAAAAGCGGAAGCTGTGGAAAGGGCTCCAACTCCGTCATGACTTCACCGATACCGCTGACGAACTGCGTTCCACCCTTGTAGCAGTAAGGAACATCCGCACCTATTTTGTGTGCCATGTAGGCCGCCGGTACAGGCTCAAACTTTCCGTCAGGGAAAAAGGCCCGCTCCAGGAGACGTATGGTTGCGGCTGCATCTGCACTGCCTCCTCCCAGACCTGCCTGATCGGGAATATTTTTTTTAATCTTCAGCTGTAGGGAATAGTCTGCCGGGTTAATCCGATGCCAGTCAAAGAAGGCCCGTGCCGCTGTGTAAGCGATATTTTTCTCATCCTGAGGCAAGCTAGGATGATCACCGGAAACACTCCAATTCGACTGTGCATCTGAGTGCAAAAAAAGTGACAGCTGATCACAAAGATCAACTGTCACCATCAGCGATTTTATATTGTGATAATTGTCAGGACGACGCTCCAGGACTTCCAAAGACAAATTTACTTTTGCCGGAGCAGCTTCTGTACCGCTAAAATTCAGCTTATCCATAAAGCCGGATTATTCGTCCTCTTCCAGGATCTCGTCCAGTTCATCCGCATTAAATGCTATTTCAACTACACCGGTGAGCACATCAACATAGCTGAAGCAAACGTGTTCGTCGTAGTTTGTGCTGACAGGGCAGCGGACTGTAAAAACATTGGGCGAGCAGCTCTCCAGGTATCCCTCATGAACCACTGTACGCCTGCGCCCCCCATTTGAACGGAGGTAAATACGGTCACCAATATGGCTGGAAAGTGTGTCTCGACAATTTAAAACATCGGTTTTTGCGATCAATAGAATCACCTCAATATTTAAAATATATTTGCACACATATGCTTGTATATGGTACTATAATTGGCTAAAATTGTCAAATTTTGTGCAACCTGCACATGGATCGGATCAAATTTTCGGCAATAGATACGCAGGTCCTAGTCAGCCGTTGAACTCAAAACCACGGCTCCCCCAAGGACCATCTTGTCCTGATAAAATACTGCAGCCTGGCCGGGTGCGGTAAGCCGCTGTGCTTCCGCAAATCTGATCACTGCCCGGGAGCCATTATCTATTAATTCGATGGCGCAGGGAATTGCCTGTCCCTGAGAACGCAGCTGAACCAGAAGCGTGACTTGATCCTGATCTCTCAACATTTTTTCCAAAAGATCAGTAAAAACTAAATTAGCCAGAAGGATTGAACTACTTCGGCACTCAATCTCATCTCCCAAAACAATCGCGTTCCTGGCAGCATCAATGCTCAATACAGTCATACGTTTACCGAAAGACTGTCCGAGTTTCTTTCGCTGCCCCACGGTATAACGGCCAATGCCTGCATGTTGGCCGATAAGCTTTCCTTCAGTATCTAGATAGGGTCCGGGTTCACCCAGGGCATCCTGTTCGCGTAAGAAATCGATGCGGTCATCATCGGGCAAAAAGCAGATTTCCTGACTGTCGGCTTTTTGTGCCAGTTTAATACCGCGATCCTCAGCCAGAGCCCGTACTTCTATTTTTGTCAGCTCACCCAGGGGAAAGAGAACTCTGCTGAGAATCTCCTGTGGCAAAGCATAAAGGAAGTAACTCTGGTCTTTCCGGCGGTCAGTGCCCCGTAGCAGGCTCACTTTCCGGTCTCTCCTGCGTTCATTAAAGGGAATAAGTTTACCCTCTTCATCTCCGATGGCAGCATAATGACCGGTTGCAATAAAGTCACAGCCGTATTCATCTGCCAGGCTGATCATGCTGGGGAATTTCATTATCGGATTGCATAAGACGCACGGATTCGGAGTTTCTCCCCGACGCCAGGCGTCAACAAAGGGAGTCATTACTTTTTCTTCAAATTCGGTGTGTGCTTCATGTACAAAATGTTCTATGCCCAGATCGGCAGCAAGAGATTTCGTATCCCGGATCATATTATCGCGGGTTTCTTCAGAGCGGCAGGAAAAATCAAGGGTAAGGCCAATAACTTGGAAACCTTGCTCCTGAAGCAGGACGGCGGAAACAGCACTGTCGACACCACCAGACAAACCCAGCAAAACTTTTTTATTCACGGATTCAGACATGCACAAACTTTAGCACATAAATTCTTCAGATGCTGTAATGGAAATTACTGTCGTTACAATACGAAACAGGCAGGTGTCCAGCAATCAGTGGTGGGCTACCTGCCTGCTTCTTTGAGGTGTACTTCCAACGTACGTCCTCCTTTCTCAGTCTCGCGCTGAATTCAAATTACCCGGGGAGACAAACCGATCTTCTCTCGATGAAACCGGATAGACAAGCCGTGCATTCTCTAAAAAGCTGCTCCATTTTGTTTTACTGAAGGGAAACCCCCTGTGGTTACGGAGCCTTCTCTCTTCCACGGTCTTTTGTTGCGCGGACTCCTGCTTGTCTGATTACTAAATCATTTTCTGCGTTGATTTCTTCTATGTAATCCTCCAAGAGGTTAATTTAATTTTAGGTAGGTCGCTGAGTTTTGTCAAGAACATTTTTGATGATCTTCCACAAAATAATGTCAAATATGAGTCAGCATGCTAACATATTGTGCAGGAGGGAATTTATGAAAAGTGTTCTGAAGATAGTCGGAGGTTTGATTCTCGCCTTTGCAATACTGGCATCTGTAGTCTTGATTCTGATTGCAGTATATCAATACAGGCCGGCTGAAGTAGTGGAAATTGATCTTCCCTCAGGCTGGCAGGACTCCCCTCAACTAAGCTTTGACAGGGAGTACAGTCTTTTGAGCTGGAGTATCGGTTTCGGAAGCCGTAATAGCAGCAGCGATAATTTCATGGAAGGCGGCTATGGGGTCAGGGCCAGAAACAGGCAGGTTGTCAGAGAAAACCTCGAAGGGATTTATGCTGAAATAGCTGAACACGATCCCGATCTTATCCTCCTGCAGGCAATCGACCATGAATCAAAACGTTCCTTTAATCTCAGACAGGATGAAATACTTGGTGAAGCTCTGGGTTATGGAGTATATACCCCCAATCATAAGGCTTACATACCCAGGCCCTGGCCACCTTTGGGCAGAACTGACGCCGGACTTGCCGGCTTCAGCAAGCTGAAAGTTTCTTCTGCTGTCCGCCTGCAACTGACGAATAATTATTCCTGGCCGGCAAGGATGTACAGCATCAGACACTGCCTTGAAGTCTTACGCTTGCCTGTGGAAAATGAGGAAGCCGAGCTTATCCTGATAAATCTTGATCTGAAATCTTATGCTGGTGATACAAAAAATCTGGAAAGTCAGATGAAGGAGCTTTTTGAGGTCATCGAGTCTGAGCGTGCTCTGGGCAATTATGTAATCGCGGGCGGAGATTTCGGGCAGACTTTATTGCCTTTTTCCGACTTGAGCTACAAGTCGGAAAATCCTCACTGGGAGCCGTCTCTACTGGACAGCAAAAGCTTACCGGAAGGTTTCACACTGGTATATGGCGACCCCGATATTGCGACCGCCAGGTTGAATGACAAGCCATATGATCCTGAATCAGCGGAGATGACATGTTTTCTGACAGATGCTTTTATTGTTTCAGACGGAATTGAAATAATATCTTGTGAGACTTTTGATCTGGGGTTTGAATTCAGCGACCACAATCCCCTGCTTCTGAACTTCAGCCTGGGTCAGCACTAATCCCATTGTTCACCAGCAAAGAAAAAAGAGAAGCTATCCTGTTATTTCAGGATAGCTTCTGATTAATCTGTGCTTTTGCTATGTAGTAGTGAATTCCTAAACTCACTATTCCTCATCTTCCAGCTGATCAAGATCAGCAAATACCTCCTCAAACAAAAGATCAAGATTTTCCTGAGTTCTAAGTTCGAGTTCCCGGTATTTCTCCATCAGGTATTTACCATTAGCGGTCAATTTGCTTTTTCCGCCTCCGGCGCCGCCATGAAAGCGTTTGATCACTTTAAAACAAAGGCCGTCTTCCATGGTATTCAGCAGTTGCCAGCCCTTACTATACGACAAATTCATAGCGGCGCATGCTTCACTGACCGAACCCGTCTCATCTATATATTTCAAGAGTCTTACCGGTCCGGGACCGAAAACAGCCTTATCTGTGACAAGCATAACTTTTGCTTTCGCAGAAAGCTTTTCTGTCGCCTCATTAATATATTCGTCGTTATTGCCTTCAACTATTTCATCCAGCCGGCTCATTTTTATTTACATGTCTTTCCAGATCTCACGCGCTCTTTCAGTATGACGCGCATAAACCGCATCTTCATCAACTGTCAAGAGCTCCCGATCACGCATTACCATTTGACCGTTGATCATAACATCATTTGTCATACGACCATACATGCCAAAGAGGAAATGTCCGCCCCAGTTGTTGCCATTCATCGGTGTATGTGTTTTGTAATCCATAGTAATTATATCAGCATAAGCATTGGGCTTGAGAATACCGATGTCATGGCTGAAGTAATTTCTGGAGATCTCAGGATTACCCTTGAACAGGAGTTGCAGGGCCTGGCCGAATCCTACGGTAGGATCACTGAGATGATGGCTTTGCAGGATCTTGGCAACCTTGGCTGATTCAACCATGTCATGTGTATAAGCATCTGTTCCCAGACCGACACGCATGCCCTTTTCCAGCATTTTGACAACCGGAGTGGTACCAATGGCATTGCCCATGTTGGACATGGGGTTATGGACAACACTGGTATCTGTATCCTTAAGGATATCGAGCTCCAGGTGGTTGGTATGAACTGCGTGAATGGCCAGGGTTTTGGGCCCTAAGAGATCCCAGTTGAAGAGGCGCTCTGTTACACGGCGGCCATATTTCTTCAGTGAATCCAGCTGGTCCTCAATGCCTTCGCCCACATGGATATGGTAGCCGGCATCAATGCCTGCCATCGCTTCTTTAACTTTATACAAGGTATCATCAGAAATGGTAAATGAAGCGTGCATGCCAAAGAGACCCTTGACCATGTCCTGGTCATCTGTATTGTAGGCATTGATGAATTCAACATTCTCAATGATCTCTTTGTCTGCGAATTCAACACCTTCACGGTCAGTCAGTTCCAGAGAGTAGGTACCGCGAACACCGATTTCATTGGCTGCTTCGGCAATGGCGAACAAAGACCCCTGGGCTGCATGAGGGCTTGCATGATGGTCAAAAACAGTTGTTACACCCAGGCGAATACCTTCAATGAACAAGGTTTGGGCATTCAGCTTGCAGTCTTCCAGGGTCAATTTGCGGTCCAGTGACCACCACTGATTGTCCAGAATTTCCAGGAAATTCCTGGTAGGCTTGGAGACGGCCATGCCGCGGGCATATGAGCTGTATATATGGGTATGAGCGTTAATCAAGCCGGGCATAATCACTCGGCCTTTAACATCAAGCACATCATCTTCAGGATATTTCTTTTTTAATTCTTCAAAATCGCCTACAGCATCAATAAGCTGGTCAACGACACGAACAGCACCATTTTCAAAATATGGATTTTCTGTATCATTGGTGATTAGTTTTCCGTTACCAATAATCATAATTCTTCCTCCTATATATACCGGAAATTGCCGGGTCTGAGCGTGCTTTCACACTCACAGTCTTTTCAGAGCTCCCATGTTAAGGAGCTCTGAAACAATTTTCTATTTTTCTATGCGTCGTATGTCAACAGCCAGGGATAGTCAGCTTCGACTGCTGAGATCATGGCAACAAAGCCATCCAGCATACGGTCATCACGGTCGTCACGGATTCCGCTTTCAAAGACCTGAGTGTTTGCATCGCGGACCAGATATTTGTCGTCATCGAGTTTCAGGAAACCGACATTAGTGGAATCTTCAAAGTCTTCTTTGGTCCAGTAGAGGGTAAACTTGTCTTTGTAGGGCAGTCCGGCATGCGGGCAGAATGTGCCGCAGTTGCCGCACTCGTTACACATACCATCCATGTGGAGAATCTGATGCAGGTTCTCGTAGCCCGGAACGCTGATCGCCACATTGGCGCGGTTGGGGCAGACTTCTTTACAGATCTCACAGAACTGATCACACTTGAGACAACGTTCGCCTTCAGAATCGCGCTCTCTTGAATGCATCAAAACACCACGGCGCTTGTTAATATCATCCTGCTCCATTGCTACTTCGACACGTTCAAAATCATTTGCAAGGCCTTCTCGTCTGAGGATTTCTTTTGCCACGGTGCGAGAGTCACCCATTGCCGCCACTACTGTGGAAGGTCCACGGCGACAGTCGCCCACAACGTAGACGTTGGTCTCACTTGATTCGAAAACTTCTGACAGTTTGGGACGTTTGCGTTCGTCAAGGGCCAGACCGAATTTCTCAAAGAGAGCCGGACTGACTGAAGCACCGGTTGCACCGATAACAAAGTCATACTCGAGATCAATGTATTCAGCAGTTCCGTTAACTGACTTGCGGCCTGAGGCGTCGTAATCGCCCAATTCCATTTTTTCACATCTGAGGGTCTTGCCGTCATAGGATACAGGGGCGACCAGCTCAAGTACGCCGACACCTTCAGCCAGAGCACCGTCATACTCATCCTGGCTTGCAGGCATATAAGCTTCAGTACGGCGATAAACAATGTCAACATGTTCAACACCGGCTGTATTTTTGGCCAGGCGGGCACAGTCCATGGCCACATCACCGGCACCGACTACTGCTACACGTTTGCCCATATCGAGGGCTCCGCCCTCTTTTGCCTTGAGCAAAACATCAAGAGCGTCATGAACCTTGTCTCTGCCTTCTTTTACCGGTGAGCGTCCTTCAGCCCAGGCTCCGACTGCAACTACTACGTAGTCATAGTCTTTGCGTAATTCGACCAGGTCGAAATCCGGATCACAGTTGAAGTGGAAATTTACACCTTCAGCTACTGCTATATCGTAATCACGGTCAATTTGCTCTTCTGAAATACGGAAAGTCGGTATGGCATAACGCACAATTCCGTGAGACTTGGCACGTTTTTCAAAAACATCAACCTCGAGACCGTTTCGACGCAGATAAACTGCAGCTGCAACACCGCCGGGTCCGGCGCCGATCACAGCAATCTTTTTGTCAGTCCTGAGGTCAGAAGCTGTGATATTTTTGACATATGGATTTTGACTCTCATCTGCTGCCTTCAGCTTGACATCACGCATATGGATAGCTGTGTCGTAATCGAGGCGGGTACACTTGTCACGGCAGGGTTGTGCGCAAAGAACGCCGGTGATTGTCGGACAGGCGTTATCAATAGCAATGACACGCATTGCTTCGTCATACTCACCATCGGCAACAAGTTTGAGGTATTCGGGAATCTGCTGGTTAATGGGGCAGCCGCCATCTTTACAAGGTGCTTTGTAGCAATCAAAAAGTTCGAGTTTTGAATCAGTCTTGCGGGAAGCGACCTTTTCGCGATAACGCTTCTGGTTGGTGAGAATCTGATAACTCTTGTCGCGCAGGTCTCTCAATGCTTCGAGGTCAACTTCTCCGCTAGAATTATCTTTCAGCATATATTCGGTTTTCTGGGCGATTTGATTGAAACGGGCATATCCGCCCGGCTTCAGGAGAGTAGTCGCCATCGTCACAGGGGCGATTCCTGTTTTGAGAATGTCATTGATATTGAAAGCATCTGCACCGCCGGAATAGGAAATCGGCAGTTTGCCGTCAAAGGCTTCAGATAGCTTGGTGGCCAGGCTTACTGTCAAAGCCATCAGAGAACGTCCTGACATATACATGGACTCTGCAGGAAGCTGATTATTGTCAGTGTCGCAAGGGAAAGTGTTGGTCAGCTTGGCACCGAAGGCAAGACCTTTTTCTTTGGCCAAAGGCAGGAGGCGGCCGAACATTTCTACTGCGTCATCATACTGGAGGTCACCCTTGAAGTGCGTATCAGGGAAGGCCACATAGTCATAACCCAATTTGTCCAGAGCTTCACGGGCATAATCATAGCCCAGCATGGTCGGGTTGCACTTAACAAACACGCTGACATGTTTTTCAGTCAGGAGATATTTTGAAATGGCTTCAATTTCATCAGGCGGACATCCGTGCAGGGTCGAAAGGGTTGCCGCATTACAAATATTGGGAGATATCGCAGCAACATCGTCCGCAGATATCTGTTCAAAGAGATCAAGATTATCTTCCAAAAACTTAATGCCCTCTTTGAAAACCGGTCTGTCTGATGCGTCTTTCAGTCCTTCAATAAAACTATCAATTTTTTCTGTCTTAATACCTGCCAGATCGTAGCCGACACTCATATTGAAAGCGAAATCGTCTGCGTCCGATACGCCGAATTCAGGTGCCAGCACATGAATGGCAAGCCAGGCTTTGACATACTCTTCGTAAGCTTCCTCAACTGTAAGTTCTGTTGACCACTCACAGTTGTAGCATTCGTCTTCTGCAGTAATACAAGGTTTGGGTACAGCATTGCGAATTTCTTCGCCATCCATGATCTGTACAGTTTTCAACTCCAGGAAGCGGGCTCCGCCCAGATAGGCCGCAACAATATTTTGCGCCAGTTGGGTAGCGGGACCGGCTGCAGGTCCTACAGCTGATGCAAGCTTATCGCCTAAGACAGTCGTCATCCGACGTCCCGAACGGTTCTTGTAGAATTTCTCTTTTTTTACTCCGAAGACCGAATTTTCTTGCTTGTATTCTGATAGGCTCCAGTTGATCAGTTGATCGAACCCCATCGGTCGCATTATGTCTCCCATTGTCTTCTCCTTACTGTTTTTGATTAGATAGATAATGCTATCATCCTCAAATCAGAGAACGAAAGCACTAATCCAATCCTGAGTTATTTTTTATACAAGAAAGGCCGGAGTCCTTACGGTACTCCGGCCTTCTTACACAAGTCTTACTCTTTGTCCATGTACTCAACGTAATACGCGGGCATGGTGCTGTAAATTGCTGCTGTCCGGACGAGGTCTTCTTTCCAGGTGATCTCGTTAGGTGCGTGAGCCTGGGCTTCCTTACCCGGGCCTAAGCCGATGCAGGGGATACCATGGCGACCCATGATCGCAACACCGTTGGTGGAGAAGGTCCATTTGTCGAGCTTGGGCTCACCGTAGAGATCGGTGTAAGCGTCAACCAGGGCACGGGCCTGCGGTGCATCCTCATCAATTTTCCAGGTGGGGAAGTAGCAGTCCTGAACGTATACTTCACCTGTCCATGAGGGACGGTCGTATTCGTACATGCTGACGACTGCGCCATACTTCTTGACTGAAGGCAGATCTTCGATTTCCTTCAGAGCGCTCTGATAGGTTTCACCCCAGGTCAGGCGACGGTCAAGAGAGATTGTGCAGCTGTCGGCTACTGCGCAGCGTGAAGGTGAGGTGAAGTAAATCTGAGAAGTGGTAACTGTGCCTTTGCCCAGGAAAGAGTCATCTTTCAGGTGGGCATTGAGGTCACGGACTTCCTGCAGAATGTCTGCCATCTTGTAGATAGCATTGTCACCGCGCTCAGGAGCTGAGCCGTGGCATGAAACACCCTTAACTTCAACTTTGATTTCCATGCGGCCACGATGTCCGCGATAGACGTGCATGTCTGTGGGTTCGGTCGAGACAACAAAGTCAGGACGAATTTCATCTTTTTCGATGATGTAAAGCCAGCACATACCGTCACAGTCTTCTTCCTGGACGCTGCCGACTACAAGAATCTGAACGCCTTCAGGGATCAGGCCGAGATCTTTCATGATCTTGGCACCGTAGGTTGAAGAAACCATACCACCGAGCTGGTCGGAAGCACCGCGGCCACCGATTATTTCATCGTCTTCCATACCATCATATGGATCAAACTCCCAGAGAGAGATGTCACCGATACCGACGGTGTCAATATGTGAGTCATAAGCAATCAGGACATCGCCTTCGCCCATCCAACCCATTACGTTACCAAGCGGGTCGACTTCAACGTTGTCATAACCGAGCTTGATCATTTCTTCTTTAATGCGCTCAACTTTGGGGCCTTCTTCACAGCTTTCGCCGCCAATCTTAATGAGGTCGCGCAAGAACTTGGTCATATCTTCGCGGTAATTCTCCGCTTCCTGACGCACGCGGTCAAGATCAAGATTCAACTGAACTTTTGTCATATTTACTCCTTAAAAATTTATTGACGTTTATCGTCGGCCAAATAGGCAGTGTAAATGTATTGTGCAAGCGGAGATGCCGGCCGGCATCTCCGGACTAGCTAAATGGGTTATCAGGCGTTATCCGCCAGACGGGCTGCTTCTGCTGCCCACAGTTCTTCCAGTTTCGCCGCAGGATTTTTGATCTTCTGCATGAAAATCATTGCAGCAATGATATAAGGCTTGTAGCTGGCCTCTTTGTAAAGAGGTATGCGATAACGTTCGAAAACGCTGGCGTCAACTTCGCCTACTTCTGTGCTTACGCCGGTAATGTCTGCCGGCAGGCAGTGGAGGTAGAGAGCTTTACCATCTTTGGTGGTCTTCATTAATTCTTCAGTACACTGCCAGTCCATGTGGCTCTTATTCTGCTCAAGCAATTCCTGCTCGAGTGCATCAATACCGGCTTTATCGCCCTGGGCGTAAAGGTCAGTACGTTTTTCCATGGCTGCATAAGGTGCCCAGCTCTTAGGATAGACAATATCTGCATCTTTGAAGGCTTCTGCCATTGAATAGGTCTTGGTGAACTTGCCACCGTACTTATTCTCGTTTTCTCTGGCGATATCTTCTACTTCAGACATAATCTCGTAGCCTTCGGGATGTGCCAAGGTGACTTCCATGCCGAAGCGGGTCATCAGGCCGACTATTCCCTGGGGAACCGAGAGAGGTTTGCCGTATGAGGGTGAGTAGGCCCAGGTCATTGCGACTTTTTTGCCGCGTAGGTTTTCTACTCCGCCAAACTCATGAATCAGGTGAAGTGCATCAGCCATGCTCTGTGTAGGATGGTCAATGTCGCACTGGAGGTTAACGATTGTCGGACGCTGCTCGAGAACACCGTCGTTATGGCCTTCCTGAACATGCTCTGAGAATTCTTTCATGAAGGTATGGCCTTTGCCGATGTACATGTCATCACGGATACCGACAACATCAGCCATGAAGGAAATCATGTTGGCAGTTTCTTTAATAGTTTCACCGTGTGCAATCTGAGATTCACCTTCGTCAAAGTTTTGGATTTCAAGTCCCAGCAGGTTGGCTGCAGAGGCAAAAGAGAAGCGGGTTCTGGTTGAATTATCGCGGAACAGGGAGATTGCAAGTCCTGAGTCTGCAATGCGGCAGCTCTTATTATTCTCACGCAGCTCACGCAATGCGTCGGCTACGGTAAAAATAGCCATGAGTTCGTCCTGAGACTTATCCCAGGTGTGGAAAAAATCGTCGTGATACAGATTTCCGAAATCGTATCCTTTAAGTTGATTAACTAATGATTCCAATGACATATATTCCTCCTGAATTTGATATCTGTTTGAGTTGGTTACTGACTGTAACAAGCTTTTTCTCTCGTTATCTCGGGAAATTCAACAAGTAAACAAATTTCCTCCCGACAGATTGCATAAATACACGTAATCATGGCCGAAAATGCTTTTACATTATACTAAACAAGCTTCTTTGAAGCACGCAAAAAGTAGCATAAGCTTTAAATATTCTTTTGTTAAGGATTTCAGCCCGATTGCTTCAGCGCGCTGCCCCGCTGAGGCGGGACAGCACGCAAATTCATATTAGTCCGGCATGTTTGCCAAAACGCCGGTTTTCTCGTTAAACTCTTCGATCAGACGATCTATATCTTCGACCTGATCATGTATATTGCTCCAATAATGAGGATCATACCACTGAGCATCAAGTTCGTTGACATCTCTTTCCTGCTGTTCAACCCAGGTGTAATACTTGAGGTTGTGAACTCGTTTTCTGGTGATATAGGTGAATTCTTCCATATTGTCAGTACGAACATCGAAGAGATAACGATTGTAGTCGCGGGCAGCCATTTCAGTTGAGTACTTACCCTCTTCTTCATCCATCTCCGCAAGACGTGACTGGTACATTTCCGCAGAGTCGGTCGCTACTGTTCCGAGTACATCATCTTCAGTCAGTTCATAGTATTTAGCCATCTTAATGCAGCCGAGAACGTTGGCAAAGCCGCTGATTCCGAGCATAGTCAGATCGTAAAGCTGCTTGTCTGTCAGGCCGAATTCTTCGCGCAGATACTCCTGACCCGCTTCTGTATTGCAGAGGCGGAAGATGTTCAGTGCGTGATTGTCATCGATAGCTGCGACCATGTCAGTGTTTCTGACGTTGTGGACCCAGGGAATATGCTTGTCGCCGATACCTTCAATACGGTGATAACCGAAACCGTTATTCAGGATCGTCGGGCACTGCAGGGCTTCGCCGACTGAAACTTTGAGGTGAGGATAATGTTCCTTAAGATAGTCGCCGGCACTCATGCTGCCGCCGCTGCCACTGGTGAAGAAGGCGCCGAAGAAGCGAGATGTATCAGTCTTCATCTGTTTCTCATAAGCTTCTTCCATGGCCGGGCCTGTGCCGTGATAATGCCACAGGACGTTGCCCATTTCTTCAAACTGGTTAAAAATTACACACTCAGGACGTGTTCTGCGAATCTCCCAAACTTTATTGAAGATTTCAAATACGTCACTCTCACCACCCGGGGTTGAGATAACTTCATCAGCAATATGTTCCAGCCACTCATAGCGCTCTCTGCTCATCTCTGCAGGCAGAATAGCTACTGATTCGCAGCCGAGCAATTTGGAGTTAAATGCGCCACCACGACAATAGTTGCCGGTTGAAGGCCATACTGCCTTGTGTATGGTGGGGTCGAATTGACCGGTTACCAGACGAGGTACCAAACAACCAAATGATGCACCTACTTTATGACATCCTGTAGGGAACCACTTGCCAACCATGACAAAGATGCGGGCATCGATACCGCTAAGTTGTTGAGGGAACTCAATAATATTCACGTCGCCATAGCCGGCCCCCTCTAGAGTAGGCTCATTTTTCCAGGTTACACGGAAAAGGTTCAA
>JAAYEX010000120.1 GCA_012728535.1 Clostridiaceae bacterium
AAAATTGTTGACAACATTGAGCAGGATCGTGGATATGTAAATCCATGGCTTGCTGAAATTATAACACCACCTGTCCCTGCTCCTGCACCTGCATCCCGCATAAGAAAGCCGGCCAAATCTACCGGACGAAGCATGGATAAAGTGTACCAGAACAGGACAACGCATCTTAACAGTGTAATTATATACGCTACTTTTCTGGCTGCACTTGTGGTAGTGGGCATAATGACTTTTCTGATCCCGGACAAAGAGATTTCTACACGCGAAAACAGAGCATTGGCTCAATTTCCGAAGATCTCAGGAGAATCAATTATGTCGGGGAAAACCTCAAACGATCTGGATAGCTGGTACTCAGACCAGTTCCCTGGGCGTGACGGCCTGGTTACTATGTGGAAAAAAATCGATGGTGCTCTTAGCCTCCGTTTCACCGATGACGACATCACAATTGTTGACGGCAGCAGTGATATGGGTCAGGGAGCACTGGACCCGAAAGATCCCGAGGACCAAGGCGATCCGCTCTACACCAGTCCATTTTTTGGCGGTGGCGGCGGAGAGAATCCCAATCCCTAAATCGTATTTATCTAATCATACGCAGCAGCAGCTAAAAGCTGTCCGGCTATTACTGATGAGCCATATGTGCTATCATCCAGCACAACTGCAACTGCGAAGGGGTAATCCTGGTTATTGCTGAAGCCTGTAAAGAGGCTGGATATAACAAGTTCACCCTCCTTGTTATATGCTTCAGCTGTGCCTGTTTTCCCACATACATCCAGTCCAGACACCTGAGCATTGGTTCCTGTGCCACTGTTCACGACCTGACGCATCAGATCTTTAAGATTCTGAGCCAGACCCGGATCAATCTGTGCCACTAAATCCCCTCTGTTATCAAATATACTTTCATTTCCTGAGGGGTAAATAATGGATTCCATCAAATATGTTTCTGTCATGCGACCGCTGTTGGCGATCATCCCTGAAATCATTGCCAGATGAAGAGGACTCACTGTAATAATATCCTCACCTGCAGCTTGCCCGATGGCAGCCCAAGTCAATGCAGCATCATCTTCCCGCCCGATCAAACATTGACTTTTGCTAAGGGAAAAGCGGTCAAACTCAATCTTTTCATTAAAGGCCATTTGCTCGGCAGCTCTGCTGATCCTTTGGTCGCCAAGTTCCAAACCGATGTAGCCGAAATAATGATTGCAGGATTGCGCCATAGCTTCTACAAGGCTGACATTGCCATGTCCTGCATTGGCATGAGTCTCATTTACTCCGCCGGGTATTATAGGCGTGCTGCCCAGGCAGGTAACAATCTCCTTTGTTGACAAGTTGCTTTGAAGTAAAGCCGAAGCTGTGATTATTTTAAAAGTTGATCCGGGAAGATATTCACCCAGAAAGGCACGGTTAAACAAGGAGGTGTCCGGAATATCCTTCCAGGCAACTACCTGATCGGGATGCACTGAAGGTGAAGAGACTGAGGCTAAGACAGCACCTGTCTTATAATTGATAACAACAGCAGCTCCCTTTCTGCCGCCAAGCAGTTCATAAGCGGTTTTCATCAGATCACTTCTCAAGCTGAGTTTAAGGTCGTTACCCTGAAACCCCTTGCCTTGAATATCTAATAAGAACTGCTCTGACAAGGATCTTCCCTCTCCCAGGAGTTCATTCTGCCACAGCGACTCTACTGTATAGGTGATGTTATGCGTATAGTCGCCAACCACATGCAAGGCAGCTTCAGCCAGCTGAGGATCGCTGCTATAGCTCCTCTTGCCATCTTCATCTGATGATGCCAGTGTCACGCCATCTGAAGAGTAAATACTTCCCGCCTGCGAATACCGTTGTGCCAGAGCTGCACGATTTTCACCGGATGAAGCGAAAAGAGTTGTCCGGGCACGCTGGCTCTGCAAAATAACTCCACCTGTAAACAGTACAAATAAACTGAGAAATATCAGTAGAAAAGTCTTGATATTGTTACGCAACTGCTTCACGACCTGGCCTCCCGGTCCTCTTGATATTGTCGCTGCACTTTTTTGGTTAAAGACAGGCGGCGCGAACGCGCCACTACTCCGGTCAGGAGGGCTGTAATAATCCATTTAGCTATGATAGAGCTTCCACCTCTGGCAATGAAGGGCAAGGTAACTCCGGTCAGAGGAATAAGCCCTGTAGTGCCACCAATGACGATCAGTGCTTCCATTAAAAGACAGGTACTAAGGCCAAGTATCAGACTGGATGTAAAGCCATCTCGGGCCGTGATAATCGCAGAAGCAGAACGCAACCAGATAACAAAGAAAAACACGATAACTGAAATTGCAATCAGCATGCCCAACTCTTCCCAAAGAATAGAAAACACCATATCTGAACTTGCTAGAGGAATGCCTTCGGGCGATCCGTTACCCAAACCACGACCAAGCAATCCGCCTCGTCCTACTGCCTGTAAACCATATACGATCTGGCGGTTATAGTCATTAAGATCTTCCCATAAAGAGATCCACCCATACAGGCGCCTTTGCACATAGGGAAGGGCGTTATACGCCAGAACACCAAGTACGGAAGATGCAAGAAGAGCCAGGAAGGAGATTAGATACTCTGAAGTCATTATTGCGAATACGATCAGGGTTGTCGGCAAAAGCACCATCAATGATCCCAGATCGGGCAACAACAGAACTAAAACTGCATTTATCCCGGCCCAGACGGCAAAAACAATAATATTGCGTTTATTTGCACGGGTTTTGAAAAAGTTTGCCAAAACTATGATCCAGCTAATTTTCGCAAATTCAGTTAATTGCAGAGAAAAGCCTCCCGGTAAATTGATCCAAAGTCCGGCTCCATGCGTCTCGCTACCACTGCCCATCAGCAGAGTGATCAAATATAGCATAGGCGTTAAAACGAAGCAGATAGGAGCCAGTTTTTCGATGATGCTTGTGCGACGCACCAGAAGCAAAATAAGAGGAAAGAGAAGAAAGCCGATAAAAATAGCAATTGTCTGGCTGAAGAAAACAGATCTCAGGCTGGCATACCACTGTTCCATCGTATAGCCTTCAATCCAGTCGGGAAAGCTTCGGGACAGAAATAGCAGCCGGGTCTGTAATAGAAGCCCCAAAGTGCTTAGCATCATGACACTGTGCCAGATGCTTTCGTCAAAACCCGGAGTAAGCCTGGACATGGACAGATAAAACAGCTGTGCAAGCAGAAAAAGGACACCAAGGACAATCGCGACCAACATTGACAAGCCTTCAGTCACTGTACCTTGCATGCCTAAATATATCATGGCAGTTCCTGCTATCTGCAGCAAGACTACAAAAATACCTGACGTCCAGGAACGGCCTCTGGGTTCAGCCAACAGTTCTTCAGCCATACCGTTGGTTTCCATAGCACCAATATCAACGACAAAAGAAAACTGCTGAGTGCCGATGCCGATAATATCACCCTGCCTGATCTCAGTTCGTTCCTTAATTTCCTTATGATTTAAGAAAAGCAGGGCCCGGGACGAAGGTTCAAGATACCAGCGACGATCAAAGTAGTAGATCATTGCATTGCGTTTTGTCACCCCCTTACCCCTCACTCTTATATCGGCAGATCGCGAAGAACCGATAAGGGTAGTGTGGTATAAGGGCAATGGACGTACCAGCTCATCATCAAGCGGATCTGAAGCAAGAAGAAAGAACCCACTGACAGGAGTTCTCGCATATTTCATACGTTGGAAAAAGTCGCGCAGACTTTTGATCAACAGTATAACTGCGACTGGAACGACCAACAGAACAAAGCCGTAACGGGTCAGATGCGCCAGATCAGCAAAAGACAATTTTCTAATCTCTCTCAGTCAAATCTGCCAGTCCTGAAGGATATCCGTTAGGTATCTCAGGCAAAAGCGCTTTCAGTTCATCAGGAGATTTCTTGTCCGCTTCACGCAAAATATCAAGTATGGAGTCCATGAACGGACGTAATCCCACAGTGTTGCAGCGGCTTATACGAGTCAAATGGCCAACTTCTACACCTAAATAAAAGCAGTCTTCAACCTGTTGCAATGTCATAATTTTTTCGTTTTCAGTTTTGACTGTCTCTTCTTTATCAAGGTATAGCTCTTCATGTAGTTTTTCGCCGGGGCGCAGGCCAATAATATCAATTGGAATATCTTCTTCGGGGACAAGGCCTGAAAGACGAATAAGATCCTTTGCCAAATCGATGATCTTAACAGGCCTGCCCATATCAAGAACAAAAATCTCGCCGCCTTCGGCATAGGCACCGGCCTGAAGAACCAGACTGGAGGCTTCTGCTATCGTCATGAAGTAACGCGTCACTTCCGGATCCGTTACAGTGACTCGTTTCTGCTCTTTGATCTGACGTTCAAATAGAGGGATAACACTGCCATTACTTCCTAAAACATTACCAAAACGCACGGCTGCAAAACTTGTACTTCGATAAACCATGTTCAAAGCCAGAGTAACGATTTCACACATTCTCTTTGTTGCACCCATTACATTTGTGGGATTAACAGCCTTATCTGTAGAAATAAGTACAAAGTGTTCTGTTTTGGTTCGTCCCGCCTGACGGGCAACGTTATACGTTCCATAGACATTGTTAATGATGGCTTCACAGGGATTTTCTTCCATCAAAGGTACATGCTTGTGGGCAGCAGCATGAAAAACCAGGTCCGGCCTCCACTGATCAAAAATCTGAGCCACCCGGCGCTGGTCACGTACGGAGCCGATCAAAACCTGGAGGTTTAGACTGTTACCGTAGGTCGCCAGCAAATCCTGTTGCAAATCATAAACCGAGTTTTCATAAATATCCAAGATCAGTAGAACTGAAGGCCTGTAAGAAGCAATTTGACGAACCAACTCTGATCCGATAGAGCCGCCACCTCCAGTTACCAGAACAGTTCTGCCTCTGATATATTTAGATATCTGCTCTAGATTGAGATCAACTTCTTCCCTGCCCAGCAAGTCTTCAATTGTAATATCACGAACATCCTGTAGCCTTACCTTGCTGTCCTGGAGATGCGTATAAAAAGGTAAAATACTGACACGGCTCTCTGTTTCATAACAAATGTCAACAATATCACGTATGGTGTTTCTGGAGGCTGAAGGTATTGCAATAATAATTTCATCAATATCATATTTGTCAGCCAGGTCGGGAATATCGTGGCGGTTGCCCAAAACCGGCACGCCATTATTCTTGTAATTGAGTATTAAAGGATTGTCATCAATCAAGAGAAGCGGTACACGATTAGTCATAGAGGTCTTAAGCTCGTTGATTAGCTGAGAGCCTGCTTCTCCTGCACCGACTATCATTACCTTGATCTGAGACTGCCGGTCGCTTCCGGTCCTTTTAACCCTCACTGATGAAGAATAAAAACGATAGATAAAACGAACCAGAAAAACTGCGGCAGTAAGTAGAAACCAATACAAAACATAGGTGGCAAAACTAAAATGGATGTCCATGATCTGCATAATCAGAACACACAGTATTAATTGCAAAGTTGTCCCTGCAACCAACGCTAGATACTGAGAACCGCGTGCAAAAGCCCACATCTGATCATAAAAACCGACTAAAGCGAAAATGATTAGGGCAGTTATAGGCAGTACAAACCAGGTACCTGTATAAACTCGCCATTGTGCTACAGGCAAACTGCCATTATTAATAATGAAAATAGCCAACAGCATGGCTATTAAAGAGGCACCAAGGTCGTACACAAATAAAAATATCTTTTTAGGAGTTAACCTTTTTCTGCTTAACATACATCCTCGATCTTATCTAAGTCTGCTACGGGCCAATTTTACTAGATACACCGTTAACATGCAAGAAACACGCACATTCAGCGCGCTTCGTCATGCTTTTATACAGGGCTGAATCTTCAGTCTCCACACCCTTTCATAAATAAATTACTTTTGCTCATAAATTTCAATGGAATTATGTCAATTTCGTTGAAAAAAGGCTACAATGCTTGACAGTTCAGTATTTCTCCCTCCATAATGTTCAAAGATATTTGCCAGAAGGAGGCTCCCTAATATGAATAAAACAGATCTTACAAACGCAGTCGCAAAGTCTACCGGACTCACTAAAAAAGACAGCGAAAAAGCAGTTTCTGCTGTTCTCGACACAATTACCGATGCGCTAGCCAATGAAGAAAAAGTTGTCCTGGTTGGATTTGGTACTTTCAGCGTTCGTAGTCGTAAAGCTCGCAAAGGCCGTAACCCTGCTACAAAGGAAGAGATCATGATTCCTGCATCAAAAGCACCGGTTTTCAAAGCAGGCAAAAACTTAAAAGATAGAGTCAACGGTTAATTTCTCAATATTAATGCTAAAAAATCAACTCCGCCCCTGAAGGCGGAGTTTTTTTATGAATTTATCTACTGAACCCGACTAGATTGTTTTCAAGTGGCCGTCATGTCTATCTTTGCTTCCAGCCGGCAGATCTCCCATAGTTTCACAACAGTTTCTGCCACAGGCAGACGCCCATTCGGATCACTAAGAAAAAGTTTATCTTTGCCTGTCTCAAACTTTCTGGCCTCTTGCTCGCTTATTAACAGATTATGAAACAGATAGCGCACATTGCGCTCAGCCTGCGTAGGAGTGACGCGAAAGACTCTCGCAACTTGTTTATAAAGACGTTTGCTGATCGGATTAAGAAGCGAATAGTCTTTAAGGCTTAGCTCAAGCATACTGAAGAGTATCCTGTAACCCCGTAATTTCTTATTGAAGTCATATCTGTCAAGTACTTGATTTACCAGTTTCTGCGTTTCCAGCTGGTAGTCCATCTGCTCGTTGCGATGATCCTCTATTACTGCTGAAACTGTCTGATTAAACTTGTTCTCCACGAAAGGTATTCCTTTGCGAGCATCAAGGACGTAGTGGACCCTGCCGTAGGCATCCATCACTCCGAAAACCCCCTGGCTGTTCATGATTTTTTCTACATGGTTCAATAATTCACGATTAGATGAGATGAGATAAACGCCGACTTCTTTTTGTGGTCTGCGCAGATAATGTTCATATGCGCTCTGTATATCGGCTGCAATGACCGTTTTGTTCGTCATATATCATCACCTCCACTAATAATACTAGTGGAGAATCCGACAATAAACTTTGATCAAATCAAAATCAGGGCGAGTGATCAGCTACGTTTGCCGAATCTTCAGTCTCACCGACATAAATTAATTTCATGACATAATTGGTACGTTCAGTGAAATATATCTGATACTTACCTGTTTCCGGATTTCCAAAGTATGACGGAGGATAGAAAAAGATTTGCTCTTCTGTGATTATTCGATTGTAAACAAAGTTTTTTTCAGATAATTTGACTTCCGTGCTGTCATACTGACCAAAGACTATCTGCACTGCATCAAAAACACGCGGTACAAATTGACTTGCCGCCAGATAAAAAAGCAGAACGACAAGTAACAATGGAATAAAGTACGAAAAGGGTGAACGATTAGTGTGATTCCAATTCTTGCGCAAAGCAACCATCATCAGAACAAACAAGACGATTACCATTATAAAACTTGCTATTAAACCAAATAAAAAATACCATCGCATCAGTTAAACTCACCCCTCACTTTCAGCCAGCATGGACAACAAATCACTTTCGGAGATTATGGATATACCGAGCGCTAGCGCGCGGTCATATTTACTGCCTGAATTCTCTCCCGCCAACAGATAATCAGTTTTGCCCGATACACTGCCGCTAACCCGTCCGCCTTCATTCTTAATCAGCTCACTGGCTTCGTTACGGCTCAGATTTGGTAGTGTTCCGGTCAGGACAAAGACCAAGCCCTCAAATCTTGTCCCGGTATCTTCAGGTGCAGGAGTTTCGCTGGTTTTTACTCCGGCAGTCCTAAGTTGAGAGATCAGAGCCTGCGATTGCGGCAAAGCGAACCAATCCTTAATGGCCTCTGCTGTTTTTTGCCCAATATCCGGAATTGTAGAAAGTTCTTCAACAGTGGCAGCAGCAATAGCATCGAGTGAGTTCAGTTGACCTGCCAGCGCTTGAGCCGTCTGCACACCAACATGAGGTATTCCGAATCCGGTCAACAGCCTGTATAAAGGAGCTTCTTTAGAGTTTTCAATCGCGGCTAAAAGCGCGTCGACTGATTTTTCGCGACCGACTCCTCCCCATTCAACCAGTTCATCACGTTTATCCCTCAACAAATAAATATCTGCCAAAGAATGAACATATTCACCCTCAATTAAAGCAATGGCGGTTTTTTCACCTAAGCCATCAATTGACATAGCAGCCTGAGACGCAAAATATGAGAGATGGCGCTTCATTTGTGCCGGGCAGTCCGTATTTGTGCAATACAAGTCGACACCTTGATCTAAAAAGCTGGTCGGTGATTCACAGGAAGGGCACCTGTCAGGAAGACGGAAAATTTTCTCACTGCCGTTACGATGCTCTTTAACTACGCCCAAAACAGCAGGAATAATTTCGCCTCCTTTATGTACCAAAACCGTATCCCCTACCCTCACGTCAAGTTTGTCAATATAATTCTGATTATGTAAAGTGGCTCGCCGGACAGTTGTTCCTGCCAGCTGAACAGGCGCCAGAATAGCTAGAGGTGTGATCTTACCGGTACGTCCCACCTGTGCTCTGATTTCAAGAATTTTTGTCTCTTTTACTTCCGGAGGGTATTTGTATGCAACAGCCCAGCGAGGCGCTTTACTGGTCGTTCCCAGCCTCTGGCGCAGCTTGAGCTGGTCAACCTTGACTACAGCACCGTCAATCTCATATGGGAAGCCCCCACGAACCTTATCTACCTTCTCTATTTCTGAGAATATCTCCTCTGTAGTGGTGAACAATTCAGAAGATTTGATCGTGTCAAATCCCAATGAATCCAAATACATCAGTTCAGCCCTGTCAGAATCAAACTCTTTCGAAGAATACTGGATTTCAAAAGCTGTGAAGGCCAGCCCCCGTTCCACGACTACAGAAGAATCAAGCTGACGCAAAGTCCCGGCTGCTGCATTTCGCGGATTAGCGAAAGTCTTCTCATCTTTTGCAGCCAGCTCTTCGTTTATACGATCAAACTCTTCTTTGGGCATATACACTTCGCCACGAACTGACACTTCTGACAGAGGTTCGGAAAGGACATGCGGTAAATGACTTAACTGTATGGCATTTAAAGTTACATCCTCACCAAAGTTCACTCCGTCACCACGGGTAATTGCACGCTGCAATACACCGTTTTCATATGTCACAGATAAAGAAAGGCCGTCAACTTTCGCTTCGACGATGAACTGCGCTTCGGGCACAGCTGCACGTGTACGCTGAATAAAAGCATTAACATCTTCCAGCGAAAAAACATCATTAAGGGAAAGCATGGGATATCGGTGCGGTACACGTTGAAAACGTTCGCTGGCGCGACCGCCGACAGTCATTGTTGGTGACATCCCATCTGTCAGCTGCGGAAAGGCGGTTTCGATCTTTCGCAGCCGTTGTGAAAGAAGATCATACTGGGCATCTGTTATCAGAGGGTCGTCCAGATCATAGTAGGCATGATTGTATTGCCGCAACTGCTCTCGCAGCTCCTCAATCTCCTCCATAGCAGAAGACTCGGAGAGGCCGTCCAGCCATTCCTCCGAGTCTTTTATCAAATCTGAGAAATTTCCATCAGACACTTTATAGTCCTCGCAGATCCTCAGCCTTTCCGGCACATCCAAGAACATCAACAATCTTGCGATGGACCATAGCTTCAATTGCGTCTCTGGCGGGGCTTAGATACTTTCTGGGGTCGAAATCAGAGGGGTGATCATTAAAGTGTTTGCGAACAGTACCTGTCATAGCCAGACGCAGGTCGCTGTCTATATTTATTTTGCAAACAGCCATCCCTGCAGCCCTGCGGAGCATATCTTCAGGGATTCCGATAGCATCGGGCATATCACCGCCGTTTTCATTAATCATTTGCACAAATTCAGGTATAACTGAGCTGGCTCCATGCAATACGATTGGGAATCCGGGCAAACGGCGTTCAATTTCTTCCAAAATATCAAAACGAAGTTCCGGTTTCTGGCCGGGCTTAAACTTATAAGCACCATGACTCGTGCCTATTGCGATAGCCAAGGAATCACAACCTGTACGGGTAACAAAATCCTGAACCTGATCCGGGTCTGTGTAGGAAGCTTCTTCAGCTGATACATTGATATCGTCCTCAACACCTTCCAGACGGCCGAGTTCGGCCTCTACTGTGACATACGGATCATGATTGTGAGCGTACTCTACTACTTTGCGAGTTAAAGCAACGTTCTCCTCATAGGGCAGATGAGAACCATCGATCATGACTGATGTAAAACCGCTGTCAATGCAGTCAACACATAATTCATAGGAATCACCGTGATCGAGATGCAGTGCAATCGGTAGGCCTGTTTCGATGATTGCTGCTTCAACCAGCTTGGTTAAATATGTCTGATTGGCATACTTGCGGGCTCCGGCAGAAACTTGCAAGATCAAGGGTGCATCCAGCTTCTTAGCAGCCTGAGTGATACCCTGGATAATTTCCATATTATTGACATTGAAGGCTCCTATGGCGTAGCCGCCTTCGTAGGCATTTTTAAACATTTCTGTCGTTGATACTAATGGCATAATCATTCTCCTTATTCATCAAATAAACAATTAGATGCTTGTTTATTACTAGCTAAATTATAGCATAGAGCGTAAGGTTTCTATTCTCTCTTCAGCTTGCTCCAGCTCACTCTGATAACGTTCCAGTTTTGCTTTCTCATTATTAACAACCTCTTCCGGTGCCCTGTCAACAAAATTCTTATTGCTGAGCATGCCCTGTGAGCGTTGTATTTCCTTTCTGATACGTTCTTTCTCCCCTTCCAAGCGTTGGATTTCATCCTTGATATCCACCAGTTCACGCATAGAAATCAGTAGTTCACCACCCGGGAATTGAATTGACACGCCATCTTTAAGAGCTTCAGCTTCTGTTGCGCTGCGAATCTCTCCTATGCCCGCCAAACGGGAAAGCATGTCTCCACCATCGAGTAACCGCTGAGCAATTGTGTCTTCAGCTTTTACGACAGCGTTCACTTTTTTAGCTGAAGGAAGCCGGTAATCTGCGCGCAGATTTCTTACGGCACGTATGGCTTCCATCAGGCAATCCATAGTACTTTCCGCTTCTTTGTCTGTCGGGTAAGCTTCATATAGCGGCCAGGCTGATGAAATAAGCAGTCCATCCAGATCCAGATGCTTATGGATGGCCTCTGTTACATATGGCATAAATGGGTGCAGCAGCTTGATTATTACCTGTAGGACATCAAACAAAACCTTTTGTGCTGCCCTGCCACTTTTTCCTCCCTGATGAAGTCTTTCTTTCACAAACTCTATGTACCAGTCACAGTAGAGGTCCCAGATAAACTGATAAACTCTTTCCTGAGCTAAACCAAGCTCCAGCTTGTCCAGATATGCACCTACATCCTTAATCGCATGATGGGCTTCGTGTAAAATCCATCTGTCTTCTACTTCCAGCATTTCAGCTGTGACATCACTGTAGTCTCTGTTATCATCCAGATTCATCAGAACGAAACGAAAGGCATTCCAAAGCTTATTCATGAAATTACGGCCGGCTTCAACTTTTTCCTCACGGAAGCGCATGTCATTGCCGGGAGCAGTACCATAGATTAATGAAAACCGCAGCGCGTCAGCACCATATATATCAATAATTTCCAGGGGATCAATGCCGTTGTTGAGTGATTTAGTCATCTTGCGGCCCTGAGAATCCAGCACCATACCATGTATCAGAACCTTTTTGAAAGGTACCTGCCCGGTATGTTCAATGGCTGAGAAAATCATCCGAGCAACCCAAAAGAAAATTATGTCATAACCCGGAACAATCACATCCGTGGGGTAAAAAGTCCGGTAATCTACTGTATCTTCCGGCCAGCCTAATGTTGAAAAGGGCCAGAGTGCAGAAGAAAACCAGGTATCGAGAGTGTCTTCATCTCTTCTCAAACCTGAAGATTTACACTTCGGGCATTTTGTCGGCTCCTCGCGGGCGACAATCAGTTCACCACAATCATTGCAATACCAGGCAGGAATACGGTGCCCCCACCAGAGC
>JAAYEX010000121.1 GCA_012728535.1 Clostridiaceae bacterium
GAGCATTGTGCTCGACGGCACTTCCTTGCAGCTTACTCTGACAGAAACAGCTGTTGCAGCAGGTAAACCTGCAAAGATACAAAAGTCCATACCGGCTACAGCTATGGATATGTATCTGGAAAAATTTCTTGATGCGTCCCGGGAAGGGAAAATAGAGAGCTTTGACTATAAGCAGCCGAAAGATGTCAGCGGCATTATTAATCTGGTATTTCTGGTACTGCTGATGGTGTCTATCGGCGCTTTTATTTACGTTTCCTATTCGCGACAGTCAGGGGACGGCAAGTCAGCTATGTCTTTCGGCAGAAGCCGGGCTAAACTGAACGACCCGGGCAAGAACAAGGTGACCTTTAATGATGTTGCCGGTGCTGAAGAAGAAAAGGCCGAACTGCAGGAAGTGGTTGATTTCCTGCGTAACCCGAAGAAATATTCAGATCTGGGTGCGAAAATTCCCAAGGGTATTCTTCTGGTAGGGGCACCCGGAACAGGAAAGACTTTGCTGGCTAAAGCTGTGGCCGGAGAAGCTCAAGTACCCTTCTTCTCCATCAGTGGTTCAGACTTTGTCGAAATGTTTGTTGGTGTAGGTGCATCAAGAGTACGCGACCTTTTTAATAATGCCAAAAAGCAGTCACCCTGCATTGTTTTTATTGATGAAATCGATGCCGTGGGCCGTCAACGCGGTGCCGGCCTGGGTGGCGGGCACGATGAGCGCGAACAGACTCTCAACCAGCTTCTGGTTGAGATGGATGGTTTCGGTCCTAACGAAGGTGTAATTGTTCTGGCCGCAACCAACCGTCCGGATATTCTTGACTCGGCTTTGTTGCGTCCGGGACGTTTCGACAGGCAGATTATGATTATGCGTCCTGACATTAAGGGGCGTGAAGCGATTTTGCAGGTGCATGCACGCGATAAGCCTTTAGCTGATGATATCGATTTAGCTGAGATAGCCCGCATTACTTCCGGTTTCACCGGAGCAGACCTGGCTAACCTTCTCAACGAAGGAGCCCTGCTGGCAGCACGTAATCTGCAGACAGAAATAACTTATGCAAATTTGAGTGAGGCTGTCTTCAAGGTCATGGTCGGACCTGAAAAGAAGAGCCGTGTTGTCAGTGAGCGTGAGCGTAAGAGCACTGCCTATCACGAAGCAGGTCACGCTATTGTTTTGCGTGCAGTTTCAGAGACTGATCGCGTTGAGCGGGTTTCGATTATCCCTGCGGGGGCTGCCGGTGGTTATACAGCATGGCGTCCGAACGAAGATATATATTTCAAAACACGTCGCCAGCTCCTGGGCGAAATCATGACAGGTCTGGGTGGCCGTGCAGCCGAAATGATTATTTATGATGAGATGAGCACCGGAGCAGGCCAGGACCTGAAGCAGTGTAACGCCATTGCACGGCAGATGGTTACCAAGTACGGCATGAGCAAACGTCTCGGCAACGTTATTGTAAGTGACAGTGACGAAGTGTTTTTGGGCCGCGACTATGGCCATACCCAGAGCCACAGCGAAAGCCTCCAGTCAGTTATCGATGAAGAGGTCGCCCGCATACTGGAAGAGTCTTACGATAATACCATAGCTATATTGGAGAAGAACCGCTTGCTTCTTGATAAGTTAACTGAAGCACTGCTGGATAAAGAAAAAGTAAATGCTGAAGAGTTTGAAGAGATTTACAGAACTTATGCAGTAGACTTTAAGCCGGCTCCCGGGGATGAAGAAGTTGAAAAAGAACATAGTTTCAGTCCGGATGAAATGCAGGCCGCTCAGCCTCAAGCTGAAGGCAGTGCGGAGCAGACCGGTGAGAGCGGTGAAGCTACAATTAACTTCAGGTCCTGACTTTTCAGCAGCTGATAGATTTTAAATGATTTAATACATGTACACCAGGGGGCGTCTCACACAAAGAGGCCCCCCGTTGCGGAAAGGAGTATCGTATGAAAAAAGCCCAACTGATTCTGCTTTTAGTTCTGGCTTTGGCAATCTTGTTGACTGCTTGCGCTGACTCATCCGCATCGGGCAGTGATCCCACGCAGACGACCAAGCCTTCCACTTCCGAGACGGAGGAGGAGTCGAAAGAAACTGAAGCTACGACCACCACAACGGAAAAAACAACTGAAGCTCCTGAGCCTACTACTTTCACAACAGAGCAGGTAACTGAGGCACCGGAGCCAACTGTCTCCATAGTGGAAAAGGTGATGATAACTGCCGATTATGCAAGTGATGAAATTTTGAGTTCCTATGATTCTTTCTCTGAATTTATCGAATCTGAAGATATCTCTCAAAGGATTATTTTCACTACTAATGTTGGAGTGAAAAGCTTCAGCTTCATAGAAGTAATCTACAAAGAGAAAGATGGAGAGTTTGCTTTTTTTGAAAATGGGGTGTTGTATTCAATTGAAGACTTTTCACCTGAGAAACCCTTTCTTGTAAGCTGGATGGAAACCGGAGCCATTCCGAACAGGGGTATATCATTTGTGGATGAAAGCGACACGACAAGATATTTTTATCTTGCAAGCAGTGGTGAGGATGGCTCACTTATCCTCGCTGAATTCCAGAATGAATAAGCTGAATTTTTGAAATATCTTTGTTCTCACAATTATTTTCAAACAAAGAAAAACCGGACCCTCCCGGCGAGGAAGGTCCGGTTTTTTAATAGATAATATATGTCTTTAAATAGCTTCTTTTTTGCTGTAGTCGCGCATGATCTTGCGTGATGTGTTCTTGGGGAATTCCGTGTCTCTGATTCTTACTTCGCGGACACCCTGGTAGGTGGGAATCGAATCGTTGAGTTTTTTGACCAGATCTTTCATCAATTCCATAATCTGTTCTTCAGTCGCATTCTTGCCCAGACGTTCTTCGATGCCTTCTTTGTCGGGGAAAATCTCAACTACAATCAGATGGTCGCCACTTATTCTGGGCTCTGCGGACACTATGCTTTCTGCAATCTCGGGGTTGCGGTTGAGGACTGCTTCCAGCTCTTCCGGGAAGATGTTTTTACCATTTTTGGTAATAATAGTATTCTTTTTGCGCCCGGTGATAATCAGGAAACCTTCATCGGTGATATAACCCATGTCACCCGTATGATACCAGCCGTCAACAATTGCTTCAGCTGTCAGTTCCGGAGCTTCATAGTATCCCAGCATCATATTGGGGCCGCGCCCGACAATTTCGCCAACGCCGTTTTCATCTTCGTCGATGATTTTTATCTCCTGACCGGGTAAGGGTAGGCCGGCTGAATCATGGCGGAAGTATTTCTCACGATTGAGTGCGAGGATCGGAGCAAATTCAGTCAGACCATAGCCTTGGACTGCAACAAAGCCCCAGTCATAAAAGTCCTGCAGAATCTGTGGATCGATAGCTGCACCGCCTGAAATAAAAGTAGTCATCCTGCCGCCGAAAGCGTCGTGAACTGAAGCAAATACTTTTCTGCGGATATCTACGCCGATTTTCTTCAAGCCGCGCGAAAGTGACATCATACGGCGGACGAGTTTTTCCTTGCCCTGCCTGCGGATGTTCTTCCAAACCTGACGGTGTACGGATTCCAGCAGCAGGGGAACGGCCAGGATAGTGGTTACCTTGGACTCTTTCATGTTTTCCGTGATGTAGCGCAGACCTTCGACCTGAGCGATAGTGTCACCTTTGTAAATCTGATAAAGGAAACCGCAGGTACATTCGTAGGTATGGTTAAGAGGCAGGACTGACAGCACAACATCATCGTTATTGAGGCCGATGAAAAGCAGTTGTCCCATTTCCATAATATTGGCGCAAATTGTTTTGTGGCTGTGCATTACACATTTTGATTTATCGGTTGTACCGGAGGTAAAGAGTAAAACTCTGACCTCCTCGGCGTTAATCTCAAGCTGACGGAAGCGCAGATCGCCTTCGGCGAGCAGTTTTCGACCGCTACGCAGGAGGTCATTAAACAAAGTGACCGGGACGGCTTTGCCATCAGCCAGCTGTATTTCTGAAGGACCGTCGTAGGCGGTATCAGGGTCGTCTTCTTCGATTTTTCCTGTGGCGAAAGACGGATCATTCATCAGGATCAGATGTTTAAGAGTAGGGACCTGAGAGGCTACGCTTTCTATGCTTTCGGCAAACTGGGGAGAGTAGATGATGCCGTCACAGTAAGAGCGGTTAAAGAGACTCAGCAGCTCTTCGGAGTGAAGCTCCTTGTCAATCGGCACCATGATGGCTTCACCGTTCATGCCGGCCAGATAGGATACATACCACTCATAGCGGGTTTCCGCGACAATGGCCAGACGGCTGTCAGGGCCGAAACCAAGATCCAGCAGCATCGTGCCCACAGCTTCGACATCAGCATTATATTGTCTGTAGCTAACCGGGACATATGGTTTGCCTTTTACAGGCTTGGTCAGGAAGGCGACATTGTCAGGATGTTTCCCTGCGGCCTGATCCAGCATGTCTTTCAAATCCGTAATTTTATGGTACGGATGTAGCGGATATTTGTAATCGGTCATTTCGACTCCCCCAACTTACGGTATTAAAACAAAATATCTTAATACGCTTTATTTAACTTAGTTTAGCAAAATAATCAATAAAAAAACGAAATAAACTTAAAAATCTTTAACTTCCTTCATATGATCATGACGACCTGTCAAGTTGTCGCCGACATTACGCAGATCCACTCCCATGATCAGAAGCACATCGCCCGGTTCAAGAAGGGTTCTCAGTTGGGCTTCCAGCTCTTCATTGGTGGAGTAATACTCTGCATTGCCGCCGAGTTCGTTGATACGTTCAACAATATCTTTTGAACTGATGGAACTGTCTCGTTCCCTGTCATCGTAGATTTCCGACATCATAATAAGATCTTCATGGCGCAAAGCTTCAACAAAGGCGTCAAAGAAACCACGCACTCTGCTGTGTGTCAGAGGCTGGAAGCAAATCCACAGTCTTTTTGCAGGCAAATGCTTCGCAGCATCAATGGTTACTTCGATAGCCGAAGGATGGTGAGCGTAATCGATGATTACCTGAGCTCCATTGTAATATCCCGTGCGGGTGAAGCGGCCTTCTGCTCCTTTAAACTGGAGGAGAGCTGTGGCAACGGAGTCGCGATCCGCTCCGGCCAGATGAGAAACCGCTATCGCGGCTAAAGCGTTCTGCACATTAAATTCCCCCGGGATTCTCAATGCCAGAGTGCCCCAGTCCTCATCAGCGCAGCGTACATGGAAAGTGGGATTCCCTGAATCATCATATTGGAGATCAGAGTAGCTATAATCAGGTTTTTTGCCACCCGGAGCGGCTTGATCCTCATGCCCGAAATAAAGAATATTCAGGCTTGCTATGTGTCCCGGCAGCAGTTCTTCAAGTTTTTTCAAAAAACTGTCCAGCCCGACCTCGTAAGTTGGCAAAAGCAAAGTTGATCCGGGAGCCTGCAGTGCGGCAAAGCGAGCGAAAGCATCGATCATGTCATCCGGTGTACCATAGCTGTCGATATGATCGTGGACCATATTAAGAATTATGTTGATGTCACCCGTATAATGGAAAAAACCGCGACGGAATTCACAGGCTTCGGACAACATCAGTTGCTTACCGCGCCCTTCACGCACAGTTGTTTTGAAATTTATCAGTTCGGCACCCAGATGAACAGAAGGATCCAGTCCCGACTCTATCAGCATAAGAGCGCTCATGGCGGCAACCGTGGATTTACCGTTTGTACCGCTGATATTGATCACCTGATTGTAAAGCCTGAGAAGGGAGCCGAGAAAGATAGCCCGTTCGATGCAGGGGATGCCCAGATCAGCAGCACGCAGCCTTTCCGGATTATCATCAAAGACTGCCCGCGAAAAAACAACCAGATCCGGCTTCACCTCATCAATACTCTCCGCACGATGTTCATCCCATACTTTAATTCCAAGCTCATCCACGAGATAAGCAGTACGTCGGTTGGGATTTTGGTCAGAGCCGAAACACTCAGCACCTAAACGGGCAGACATCTCAGCCAGGCCACACATGCTGATGCCGCCAATTCCAACAAAGAATATCTTTTTCCCTTCAGAAATGAAGGAAGCGTAGTTCTCATAATCGGGTTTATCCTGTCCCGTCAGCTGGAAGAATAACTTCTCTCCGTCAGCTGTTTCAGGTGTATTTTCTAACGCTGTTATGTTTTGTTCCATCGTCTGCTTTTCGCTTTCTTTTTTAAAAAGGATTCTGCGCCTCAGTAGATTATAGTACAATATACAAGATTTTAAGAAGAGAAAAATGTTTCTGTAACCTGATGAGTTTATGGCTAATTGAAAATTGAAGCGCTAGTTAAACAGGTGCACTTACTTTTGCAATCAACCAACGCCGTCCTTGTAGGAAATCAATTTGACAGTTCCAGTCCCGTGTCGTATCATTATTCGGCGACCGCTCTGGCGGGGTTTTAATGCTGTTCGTCAGCAACCTGAGTCGGGCGAGACTTTTTAGGAGGAACGCAATGAGTTACGCTATTATTTTAACAGGCGGTAAACAATACCGTGTCACAGTAGGAGACGAAGTTTTCGTCGAAAAACTGGACGTAGAAGCTGATGAAGAAATCGTTTTTGACCAGATTCTTGCAGTCCATAACGGAGACAGTCTGACTGTTGGTGATCCCCTGGTAGAGGGGGCTTCAGTTAAGGCCGAACTGGTGAAGCATGGCCGTGCCAAGAAGATCCATGTGATGAAATACAAAGCCAAGAAAGGCTATCGCAGGAAGCAAGGCCACCGTCAGCCCTATACCAAAGTTCGTATCAGCGAGATCGTGAGCTAAGCTTGCTGACCGCGCGTTTCAAACTGGACCCGGAAGACCGCGTTGTCTCCTTTCATCTGGAGGGACACGCAGGTGATGCGGTTAAAGGTGAAAACATCATATGTGCCGCAGCTTCCGCCATCGCACAAACCGCGATCGGCAGTTTACAGGACATAGCGCGTATCGAACCCGATTATCAAGCTGAAGATGGTCTCATTTGCTGTCGGGTTTCATACGATGGTGATGACCAGGATCAATTGATACAGATTGCAAGTCTGATGGGCAGTGTCCGGATAGGTTGCATGCAGCTTGAAGACAGTTACGGTTCTCACTACATTACTTGTATTGATGAGAGCTAAAGCATTTTAGAGAATTTAGAAATAACCAGTAATCGGACTGTGAATGATATTACGGAGGAAGTAAGAATGATTCGAGTAGATATACAACTTCTAGCCCACAAGAAGGGAATGGGAAGCACACGTAACGGCCGCGATTCTAAAGCAAAACGTTTAGGAGCAAAGCTTAGTGATGGTCAGACTTGTCTGGCAGGAAATATTATTTATCGTCAGCGCGGCACCAAGATCCATCCGGGACACAATGTCGGCATTGGCAAAGATGACACTTTGTATGCTTTAGTTGATGGTGTTGTGCGCTTCGAGCGCCTGGGACGTAAAAAGACCAAGGCGAGCGTTTATCCTGTCGAACAATAAGCTTTAATTAAGTATTACTTAATACTTAATTGATCTATGTTTTATGATCAGGCAACAATAGAAGTACGTTCCGGAAACGGCGGCAACGGTTGTGTTTCATTCAGACGTGAGAAATACATCCCTGATGGCGGCCCTGACGGCGGCCATGGCGGCCGCGGCGGGGACGTCATTTTGCGTGTGGCCGAAAGTAAGAACACACTTCAGGACTTCCGCTACCAAAGACATTTTTTTGCCAAAGACGGTAGAAATGGCAGTGGAAACCTTCGGACGGGTGCAAGTGCCGATGATTTAATAGTGGAAGTACCCGCCGGCACTCTGGTCTTTGATGATGAAGAAGGCGTCTTGCTTGCGGATTTAAAAACAGCCGGAGATGAGATTATCGTAGCTAAAGGCGGCAGGGGCGGTCGCGGTAATGCCAGTTTCAAGAATTCCGTACGACAGGCGCCGAAATTTGCTTCAGCAGGAACAAGCGGGGTGGAAAGAACTCTGCGCCTGGAGCTTCGCCTTTTGGCTGATGTAGCTTTGCTGGGTTATCCGAATGCCGGCAAATCGACTCTCCTGTCAGTTATCTCCGCAGCAAAACCTAAGATTGCGGATTACCCCTTTACAACTATCAAACCCGTCCTTGGTGTAGTCTCACGTGATGGAAGCAGCATTGTCGTAGCTGACGTGCCAGGGATTATTGAGAAGGCTTCAGAAGGCGCGGGTATGGGTCTTGATTTCTTAAGGCATGCGGAGCGTTCACGCCTGCTCCTGCATGTAGTTGATGCATCAGGACTCTACGGTGTTGATCCTTTAGAGGCTTTTCATACAATCAATAATGAGCTGAAGACATATAAGACCAGCATGGCAGAGAAAGAACAATGGGTAGTTCTCAGCAAGACTGATGTTGCAGATACCGAGATTGTTGATCTTCTTGAATCTGAGATCGGCAGGGAGGGATATCGTGTATTCAGAGTTTCAGCAGTTACACATGCAGGTATTAGTGATCTGATTAACACCTTGCTCAGCGAAGTACCGCAGTTGCCGGCTCCTGACCTGGATGAGGAAGCAGCAATCCCCGTTTATCGCCCTAAGGAAGCCTATCCATTTACGATCAAACGCAAGCAGGGTGTGATATCTGTTGAGGGTCCTTTTATTCGTGAGCTGATGTTGTCAACAAATTTCTCCGATACCGAGTCAACACGGCGTTTCCAGCGTCTGATAGTTAAAAGCGGCATTGAAGCAGCTTTGTTGGAAGCTGAGGTTGAGGATGGTGAGACCATCCTTCTTGACGGTAGTCATTTTGAATTTTTCGCTGGAAGTTCTGACGAAGATGAATTATATATATGATGTCCTCGTCGTCTTAGTTTTTTCTCTGTTTTTAGTATTCGGTTATCGCAAAGGATTGTTACACACTTTGATTCAGTTTGCGATGACTCTTGTCTCTATAGTTCTAGCCTACCTATTTGTAAATCCTTTCACTGACTGGCTTGCGGATAGGGGTTTTCTCAGTCAAACGACTGATTCCATTTCCAGCAATGTAGGGGAGAAGATCCAGGCTTTCGGCGATGAGCTGCTTTCACCTCTGACCAGTTACATGCCGGGGAAATGGGCCCGGGGAATTATTGTGCAAACTGAGCAGGCGCAAGGATCCCTGGCCTCTCAGGCAGGAGAAGCCACGGCCCGACTTTTTCTTGGCGCAGTCGCTTTTTTAATACTATTATTAACCCTTCGCGCCATTCTTACACTGGCGCCCATCGCGCTAAGTCGTACCATAGATCACATCCCTTTGCTTGGCCGGGTGAATCGTTTCGGTGGTTTGTTGCTGGGTGCTGTTTTCGCTTTAGTCGTAATTTGGCTTGTCACCATGATCCTGACAGCGCTGGCAGTAAAGTATGAAACGCTACATTCGATTCTGTCCTCATCTCTGATTCTGGATTTCTTTTCTAACAAAGACATTTTTATGTCACTTTTGGACACGATTATTTAGCATTATTTCGCTTGACAAACTCTATCTGCATGTTATATTGATTAATGGATTAGCACTCTGACGCTTCGAGTGCTAACTTTGCGAAAAGAGAGTTGTAAACTTATATAGCAAAAAATTACTTGGAGGTATATTTATGAAAATCAGACCATTAGGAGACCGCGTTGTCATCCGCATGCTCGAATCAGAAGAAACCACTAAGGGGGGGATTGTATTGCCCTCGTCTGCAAAGGAGAAACCTCAGGTTGCAGAGATAGTTGCAGTAGGACCGGGTGGCATTATCGACGGCAAAGACGTCATTATGGAAGTCGAAGTCGGTGATCGTGTGCTGATCAGCAAATATGCAGGGACCGAAGTTAAAATCGATGATGATGAGTTCACAATTTTGCGACAGGGCGATATCCTGGCGATTGTTGAATAA
>JAAYEX010000122.1 GCA_012728535.1 Clostridiaceae bacterium
AAGATTGAGCAAGAGTAAGCCGGCCGCTGCGCATATCTTAAGACAAGGAAGAGGATCCGGATGAAGCAAGCTGGAAAACTAAAACTTCCCAAAATACCTTTAATCCTGCTCTCTTTTCTTTTTATCCTAATCTTATTTTTCTCTGCCCACACTGTCGCTGATTCACAGATAGATGTCCGTTTAAGTCAGGAGCAAATAGGCTATAACGAGAGTCTTGTTGTGACCTTAGACTATCCCGAAGATTCAAATGATAAACTGTCCGCTTTTTTCATCGATGCCTCGGAATTAGCTTATGAAAGAGAGATAAGGGTTGACCCTCTGCTTAATGAACAGACTCTTAGTGTGTCAAGGAAGGTCAGTCCCGGCCTGAAAGAGCTGAAGTTTACTCAAGTCTATGAGTCCGGACGCGAGCTTGAAGGATCCTTTAAGATTGAGGTCATTGACCGAGCCCTTGAGGAGGGAGATTTTTACTGGGATGAAGCAGTGATCTACTTTCTTTTGACCGACCGCTTCTATAACGGTGATCCCTCCAATGATGATCCCAATGGTGAAAACTACGATACCTCCCATTTTGAGACCTATCACGGTGGCGACCTGGCCGGGGTAACCCTGAAGCTGGATTATTTAAAGGATCTGGGGGTGAATACCATCTGGATTACACCCATTGTCGATAATATTGATTTTAATGTCAGATCAGGCAAGGACAGCCAATATGGTTACCATGGCTATTGGGCCAAGGACTTTACAGTAATTGACGAGCATCTGGGTGATTTAGCCGACTTTCACCGGCTGATCGATGAGGCCAGTGACCGTGGTATGAAAATCATGTTGGATGTAGTTATAAATCATGCGGGATACGGGATGAAGTCCGGTGACTTCTCCGAGATTGCAAACTTCCCCACGCCCGAAGAACAGGCCGTCTTTGACGGCATGCTTCGCACGGATCCTCAGGGGAACCACCAGATTACAGGAGAGTTAGCCGGCCTTCCTGACTTCATTACTGAAGATCCGGCAGTCCGTGACCGGATCATTGAGTGGCAGAGGGCGTGGATTGACCGGTCAACGACAGAAAAGGGAAATACCATCAGCTATTTCAGAGTTGATACTGTCAAGCATGTGGAAGCTAGCAGTCTGAAAGCCCTTAACAATGCAGTTGTCAAAAGCAAGTCCGATTTCAAAATGATTGCTGAGTTTTTTGATGGTGATATTTTTAAAAACGGAGGAATTTTGGATGGCGGCGGCATGGACGGGATTCTTGATTTTGAGTTTAAAAATATCGTCCGGAACTATTTAAGAGGAAATTTTGAAGAGTCTGAAAAGCAACTGAAGGCCAGAAATCAAGCTATTGACAATACTCGTACAGCCGGCCAGTTTTTGAGTTCTCATGACGAAGATGGTTTTTTAAAAGTGCGTTTGAACGGAGATGAAGGCTTATTCAAAGTAGCAGCCAGCCTGCAGTTGACTGCCAAGGGGCAGCCGGTGATTTATTACGGAGAAGAAATTGCTCAAAGCGGGGCAAATGCGGGCAATATGGACCAGGGGGAGTTCAGCGAAAACCGCTATGACTTTGACTGGGGGCGTGTTGACAACAGTGACATGCTGGACCACTATAAGAAACTTCTCGAAATACGCAAGTCGTATACTCATGTCTTCACCAGAGGCGAACGCAATTCTTTACTAGCAGACAAGAAAATGGGAATCAGTGTTTTTGAAAGAGCACATTCCGACAGGCATATGCTTGTCGCCTTGAATATAAAAGAAGAAGACCGGTGGATAAAGGTAGAAACGGGCCTTGCGGCGGGATCAGAGCTTGAGGATTTATATTCCGGAGCAAACTACACTGTCGGGGACGAGGGTTTGCTCAGTGTTTTGGTCCCGGGGAAAAATGAAGGCGGGACTGCAATTCTTTTGTTCGATCAAGCTATCTTGGAGGTAACCCTTGCGGAAGAGGTTGAGGACAAGCCTGCTCCCTCCGAAGAAGTTACCACTAATGGAGTCAAGGAATCGGAGAGCACAGCGGGAAGTGGTGAAGACACTAAAGAAGAATCACCGGCTACCCGGACTTGGCTGCTTGCAATCGGGCTCCTCGTCATTGTGCTTGCAGTTTTTGCTATAGGTTATGTTTTCTTTTTTAAAAGAAAATCATGAAGATCATTCGGCCTTATATTTAATGATGTAAGATGTAGGGAAGCAAGACCGGATATAACTGGCAATAAAGCTGTGATGGATAAATTAAGGAGGAATCCTCGTGCGTAAAGACTTGGAAATTCTACAGCAAGGCATGTTAAATGAAGTTGAAGGCGCTACTTTTTACCGCCTGGCAGCTGAAAAAGCAGAGGATGAAGAAATCAAGGAAAACTTTCTTGCTCTGGCTGAAGAGGAAGATTCTCACTATTCTTATCTGAAGAAAATGTTTGAAGCCATGGCTGAGGATAAGAAAGTTGATTTTGAGAGCTTTGTAAATCAAGCGGACAGCCCCAAGATTTTTCGCTGGGGAATGAAGGAAGCCGACAATCCTGAACTTCTGGTAACGGTGTATGGTCTAGCCATACAAAATGAAAAGAAGTCAATTGATTTCTATCGCGACATGCAAAAAGAGGTCGAATCGGAAGATGTGCTCAAATTGCTGAAGCAACTTGAAGAATGGGAGTATGCACACCTGAAGCACTTTTTGCCTTTGTATGATTATTACAAGGACGAATGGTGGAGTGATCAGTCTTTTGCACCATTTTAAATTACTCTTCTGCCCCGGAATAGGTTGAGCTGTTTTGAAAAGAGGAAGCCATGATTGTAAATCTCAGAGAACTTGGAGGATATAAAGGCAAGGATGGGAAGCAGGTAAAAGGCGGTATGCTTTTTCGAAGTGGAAACCTGAGCTTTCCGGACGAGGACTTGACGAAATACCTGGAACCTTTGACCCTCTCTGTGGTATTTGATCTTCGAACAGCGGATGAAGCCGGACGAGAAGCTTATTCCCTTCCTGATGGGATTGATTACCGTCACCGGCCTGCCGTTCCCTCCATGGATGGCGATATGAGGGCTCTTAATATGGCCTTTCCCTTTCCGGACCAAGCTGATGAAGAGGTGCAAGAGACTGTACCTCTGTCAATTCCTGCAGAATATCTTGCGGTTTTGGGAGGTTTTTTGCCTCGATTTTATTCAGATATGGGTGAAAATCCGGAGATCTTCGGAGGCATCATCAGGGAAATACTTGAAAACGGCGAGAAAGCAGTTCTCTTCCACTGTTCTGCCGGAAAAGACCGGACAGGGATCCTGGCGGCCCTGATCCTATCTTCCCTGGGTGTTGCTTGGGAGGATATCCGGAACAACTACCTGCTCTCCAACCATTACCGAAAAGAAGCCATTCAAAGGGAGATGCAGTTTCTGACCAAGGGCATCTCCGACCCGGAAATTGTGGCTATGATCCGTGACATGCTGGTTGTGAAGGAAGAGTACCTGGAAGAAACCTTCAACCACGTTCGTGCTTACCCTCATTTTGACGACTATGCCAAAGAGCGGATGAACCTGGATTCACATGATCTTCTTGCCCTCAGAGAGCGTTATCTGGAGTAAAGGCGCCAGCCGGGAGTTATGCGCATAGTTTGGCACCAAATTTGGTGCCAGGTACGATTTGATGCAGGCTCCGCTTACGCCTTCTGAATTATTTCTTCGATGTCCGGCAGCTCGCTTAATTTATATTCTTTGGCAAAGGAGATGAAGCCGGCTTCGTCGACAATTATATTCGCCCGTCCGCTTATGCCCCTCTTCTCATTGTAGACACCGTAGGCTTTTGATATTTCGCCCTTTGGTTCAAA
>JAAYEX010000123.1 GCA_012728535.1 Clostridiaceae bacterium
ACTCTTCCTTAACTGCTTCTTCGCATACATGGTATACACAGAGTCCCAACGAGACTCCAGTCAATGGACCTGCATAGGTCGGGTCACCTGCGGTGACCGTTTCAGCAGCGAGCCCTGCTGCCTCCCCTTCTCCGGCGCCGACGAGAACTACAATGTTCTCAGCTCCGTACTCATTGGTGAGGTCTAAAACTCTTTGCTGATTCTCAAGGTCCATTGCACCTGCGGCTGTTCAGACGAAACACTCCGTTGAGGAGTAGACAACCTCAGCACCTGCGGATTCCACGCAAAGTGAGATCGCAGGACCAGGAACACCGTCACGGTCGCCAATTATTATGGCTTTTTTACCTTCAAGTATACTCACTGTCCAGACTCCTTTCTTTGATATTTATCAGCAACACCCGCTCCCAGACGCGGATGTAGACTAATCGTTCTAATAGTATATCTTACTAAACTCAGATATGCTTTTTTATCATTTCTTCAACGGCATGAGGAGTTGCATCTTCTTTGACCAGTTCATCAACTCTCGCACCGTCTTTATAAATCGAGATATTCGGCAAGCCCATTACCTGCTGAGAGATAGCTACACGTCTTGCCTTAGATGTATTCAAAGCGGTAAAACGAATCTTATCACCATACATTTCTTCATACTTCTCAATATGTGGCATTAAAGCTTCGCATGGTTCACAGCCGTCTCCATAGTAGTCAACTAAGGTTAATCCTTCGCCCTCTAAAATTTCTGATTGAAAATTATTCTTGTCTAATTCAAACATATTCTTCCTTTCCTGAGTCTCACTTGCAGACTCCCACACTAAAACAATTCAACCTAAAATAGTATATACAATATTTATGTGTCCGGTCGTAATAATTGCCAGGCTTAATCTAGTTCCCCGGATGCCAGATCATGCTCAATCTGCATAGCGGCAATCGCCCCGTCTGAAGTAGCCGTAACGACCTGACGGAAAGGCTTTATCCGGATGTCTCCCGCGACATATACCCCTTTCAGATTGGTGCGCATACGTTCGTCGGCCACAATGTAGTTATCTTCCATCTCAAGCTGACCCTGGTAGAGTTCCGAGTTAGGCAGGAATCCGATAAAAACGAAAACACCGAAGAGTCCGTCTTCCGGATCAGCTTCAATAACACGTTCTTCACCGGTCACTGTATCTTTAACAGTCATACGGGAAAGTAGTCCGTCACCATCGAGTTTGGTCACAACTGAATTCCACATAAAATGTAGCTTTTCATTCTTGGAAGCGCGTTCTCTGATGGATTCTGTTGCACGCAATTCATCACGACGGTGAATTACTGTAACCTTGCGGGCAAATTTAGTGATATACATAGCTTCTTCGACTGCTGTGTCGCCACCACCGACGACAAATACTTCAAAATCTTCAAAGAATGAGGCGTCACATGTGGCGCAGTAAGAAACACCGCGGCCGGTGAATTCCTTCTCACCCGGACAGCCGATGAGTCTCGGATATGCTCCACTGGCGACAATAACTGCCCTGGACTCATAAACAGCATCGTAAGTGTGAACTTTCTTGACTTTGCCTTCCAGTTCGACTTTAGTTACTTCGGCACTCACCCGTTCTGCTCCGAATTGAGCAACCTGACGGGACATGCGCTTAGTAAGTTCGCTGCCGCTTTCAGTGCTTTCTTCGTTTGACAGACCACCCGGATAGTTTTCAATTTCATCGGTGATTGCAATCTGTCCACCATCTGCCGCTTTTTCAATAATCAGTGTGTTTAGCCTGGAGCGGCCGCTGTACAGTCCGGCTGTAAGGCCTGCAGGTCCTGCTCCAATAATAATGACGTCGTACATTCTTACTCCTTATTAATTCCGTTTTCTTAAGCGGAGCCGATAAAACTACCGGCTCCGCACAGTTTTTTATGATTCGAAGACTGTTTGATCTTCGACTTCTTTTGTCAAAGCATCGAGTGCTTGCGCTACAATGCCTTTTCTCAGCTTGTATTCATCTTCTGCTGATAAGTCAGGGTTTCCGAGAGGATGAGGGATAGCTATTGTAGGTACGATTCTGTTTGCACCTACAGTCAGTGATATCGGTGTTACTGTACACAGATGTATAACAGGAATACCGGCACGTTCTATTTCTTTAACCATTGTTGCTCCGCAACGTGTACAAGTTCCTCAGGTAGATGTGAGAAGGACAGCATCAACTTCGTCAGCTATCAGTCTCTTAGCGATCTCCTCTGCAAACTTTTTGGATGAAGCAACAGCTGTGCCGTTACCGGTTGTGCTGTAAAATTTGTTGTGCAGTTTTCCGATAATGCCTTCACGCTCAAATTCGCGCATAACATCAACCGGTACTACACGGTCAGCATCCTGATTAGCATATGCGGGGTCGTAACCGCCGTGAGCTGTTTCGTAGGTTTCAGCAGTCAAATCATTAACACCGGTGATATCATATTCACCGAATTTGGTAGCTGATGAGCTTTCTATGCGGTCCGGGTTTCCTTTGGGCACGATACCGCCTGAAGTTACCAGGGCGATTGTGGCCTTACTCAGATCCTTAATCGCAGGCTGAGGTTCTACACGGTCGAAGTCCGGCATGGGATACTCGGTGGTGTAGGGTTTGCCGCTGATTTTTGCCAAAAGCATGTCAATTGCCCTCTGGCTGCCGCGTTTCTTCTCAAAGAAGTTCTTGCGGATTCCGTTGGGAAGGTAATGATCTTCAGCTGAAGCGCCGATTTCTTCGCCCTTAATCAGTTTCAAAGCCAACTTTGCCATCTTAGGTGCTGCTTTACGCATATCTGCTGCACTATTTTTGGTCTCGATAATGTAAACCTTCTCACGGTACATGTCTGCGCCGGGGTTCTCAATATACATACCGGTGACAACAGGAATTCCCAGTTCGTTTTTAACTGCTTCGGAAATGGCGCCGCAGGCAACACCGTAACGTCCGGCGTTGAAGGCGGGACCTGCTATAAAAACGTCGGGCTCGTCTTCACGAACCATATCCAGAACGGTTTTCTTGGCTTCTTCCAGATTCTCATTGAACCAGGAGTCACCACAAATAATCGTGCTGACGACTTCAGCTTCGTCTCCGAAAGCTGTGTTAAAAGCCAAGCCGGGACCTATAGCGCCTGCATGCTTTTCGGCATGTATGTCCGCTTTTTCTTCACCACCAATTCCGCCGTAGAACTGATTGATATAATGTACTACCTTATATTTACTCATGTCTTCTCCTATCTGGCGCTGAGACGGTTATAGCCCATCTCATTGGTTGCTCCTGTGATGACTTGAAGTTCAGCTTCAATTGAGCCATCAGGTCTCAGAGAGCCGTCATGTCCGCCGGCAATTTTGTCAACATAATCCAAGGTGCCGATTACCCGATCCATGGGGGGCAGCAGAATAGGCTCATTAGCGTTACCACCTGTTACCACAGCGTCAGCCGCAGCATCAGCGTCAGCCAGAGACTGGCTCTTGCCATCCGGACCAGCATACTCGTCTGTAATGATGACAGTCTTAATGCCCTTTGCTTCAAGCTTTTTACAGTTGAGGATCAAGTCTGTGTCGGGGTTACCAAAGCCTTCCTGGGAAACAATAGCTGCATCCAGAGAGAGGAAATCAGCCAATTTTGCTGTCCAGTCTGAAGAGCGAAGCTTATCTGCCAGATAAACGTTTTCGTTGGTAATAATGGTGCCGACGTAATTAAGAGTTTTGCCATGCTGTTTAAACAAATCTTCAATAACCGGATTATTCAAATGATGATACGTAGTGTTCTTGTCACAAGCAGAAACGCAGTTTCCGGAAACGATGGCGCCATCCATTACTTCTGTTGCACTGATCATCGTAGTCAGCGTGCGCTTGACGTCAACGCCATAGCAGTAAGTATCATGCAGGAGACCCTGACTTTGCAACATCATCACATAAGCGACTCGTGGCAAGTCTTTCAGCTCGTCACTGTAGCTCTGTGCTATTGTGGGTGTCTCAAAGAC
>JAAYEX010000124.1 GCA_012728535.1 Clostridiaceae bacterium
AAAAGAGAGACAACAGAACTGCTAACATCTATCTATTACTTTTTGTCTGTCCTCAGCATATATGCTGTAAACTTTCTTCGTAAATCACTATAAAATAGCAATATGAAAACTATGGGCTGGTCTTAAGTTGACGCCATTGGGTGCCTGGCACCGGTAAAATTCATGGTGCGATATTGGGAGCGATCGCTATTGTTCTGTCGATTACCATCATCAATACAGCAATCTTGCTGAATGCTGAAAATACAGTAGCTTTAGCTATTCCGGTCTTATTCTTGGCAAAAAAGATCTCTTATCAATTAGGAGCAGTCTTCTCAATTGTTCTGATATTAGGAATTTTCTCTTCTTGTTCGGCCATGATGTGGTCCGTATCCAGCCGCTTCAGAAAAGGCGGAAAGAGAGGAAACCGGATATTTGCAGTATTACTTACAATTTTCGTATTTATTTTAGGATTATTCTCCTTCGGTGAACTTGTCGGTATTTTTTATCCCCTTGTCGGATATGTCGGACTGATCTTCATTGCTTGTGTAATATATAAAGGAGTAAAAACTATTTTACAAAGCCGGAAAGGGCAAAGTCAGATCAATTCGTAATTTGTATCAGCTGGGGTATACTGGTTTAGATATTGCAAACTGCTGGACAATTTAAGCAAAGTTTTAAAGCATATAAAAAGGATATTCTATGGAAATAGTAATGAATTTGCTGATGATGCTGGGCGGAGTCGCTGTATTCATGTTCGGCATGAAGCAAATGAGTTCAGGTTTAGAGCGTAGTGCCGGCGCAGGAATACGAAATCTGTTCAAAAAATTCAACAGAAGCGGGATGCTCAATTATGGAATCGGTATCGGTGCTACAATTCTGGTACAGTCCTCATCGGCATCCTCCATCATGACAGTCGGTCTTGCTCATGCAGACATTGTCACCGTCAAACAGGGCTCTGGCTTCATCTTAGGAGCAAAAGCAGGTACAACTCTGACTGCTTTCATTTTCGCTCTTTCAGGCGTCAGCAAAGGAAGTTTCAACATAAGTGCTGTCTTTGCGTCCTTAGCCTTTGTAGGTGTCATGATTGTCTTTACCAGCAGAAATGAAACACTCAATAGAATTGCACCCTTTCTAATTGGATTCGGCATGTTGTTCATCGGCATGGAAGTGATGCAAACGGCGATCGGCGGACCGGATTCACTTTTGAGCATGGAACTTTCCAAGATTTTCAAATATGAAATAATGCATAACCCGATCCTGCTGGTCTTAATAGGAACTTTGTTTACCGCCATCATCCAGGCGTCTGCCGCAGCAACGGGTGTTTTTATCGCCTTTCTGACTACGGGAATAATTCACGATCTTGATCAATCATTCTTCCTGGTAATGGGGGCAAATATTGGAACCTGTATCGACGCCGTCATGGCCTCTATCGGTGCCAATGCGAAGGGAAAGCGAATCGCTTTATTCCATGTTCTTAGCAGTGTGATCGGCGCAGCAGTCTTTACTGTTATCCTGGTTATTTTCAAACTGCCCATTGTCGGATTTTTCGAAAGAATATTTCCGGGACAGCCTCAATTCAGTCTGGCTACTTATAACCTGATATATAACACTCTTTATACTTTGGCCTTGTTGGTCTTTATTGATCCCTTAGTCGATTTGGTTACACGTATGGTCAAGGATAAGCAAGATGAACTCGAAGAATTGTTGTATATTGACGAGCGTTTCCTGAAAACACCTGCAGTCGCTATTGAACAGGCATTAATGGAATTGTATGACATGGCACTCCTGGCAAAGGAAAATATCGATCGCTCCTTTGCTTCCCTGATTAAAGAAGACATGACTAGCAGAAAGACCATTGACGATGTCGAACATCGTATTGACTTCTTAACAAATAAGCTCACAAACTTTTTTATCAAAATTTCATCAGTAACTAAAACTCCGGATGATGAAAAACTAATCGCAGGTTTGCATCACGTGACAAACGACATCGAAAGGCTGGGCGACTATGCACTCCTGATTGCCAGAGAAACCAGCTACATGAAGAAATATGATGTTAAATTCCTAGATCAGACTAAAGCTGAACTTGAACTGATTTTTAATAAAATATCTGAGTTATTCGATATGGGCTTTGATGCCTTCTCCATGCAAAGAACCGACAATTTTGAAAGAATTTCAGAACTCCATCAAGAGATCAGAGACCTGATCAAGTCAACTCGTGATGAGCATGTTACGCGTCTTAGTTCGGGGATGTACCCTGTTGAAGTTTCAAAGAGTATATACTCTGTCCTCTTTTCCTTGCAGAGGATTGCAGACCATATTGTTAACATTGCTTTCTCAATCCGCTCCACAACCGGCAGTAAGAAAGAAGCCTTACAGGCTATTGAAAGTGAGAAGCGAGAAAGTGATCTGGAAGAACATGAGATTTCATTGGAATACACCATGAAATCATAAAACTGTCTACGTCCTCCCTGCACAAGCTCGGGAGGACGTGTGCCGGTTTTTTTTTGTATCTCATTCAAAAAAACTGCATCTCTTTTCTTCTTAGTGCATAAATAAACTTCTCCTGGCAACAAAATACATAGTTAAAACATGGAACTGTCTTTGTAAAAGTCCACTATAGTGTTATACTACAGAGAATTTTTATACATAATATGGAGGGATTAAAATGAAGAAGTTAATGTCCTTGCTCTTGGTACTGTTATTGGTCTTTGCACTGGCTGCCTGTGGCGGCGGTGAAGCAAATAAACCGACAGAGCCGGCCAAGACAGAAGCAGAAAAAACTACAGAAGCAGTTCAAGATGATAGCGATTTGGCCTACGTTCAGTCAAACAAGAAAATGATTATCGGCTATACCGATTATGCCCCGATGAACTATTACGATGATAATGGTGATTTTACGGGCTTTGATACAGAGTTGGCAATTGAAGTCTGTGAAAGGCTGGGTGTTGAGCCCGACTTTGTTGAAATCAACTGGGATACCAAGCAAGTAGAGCTGGAAGCAAAGTCCATCGACTGCATCTGGAACGGCATGACCATACTGCCTGAGCTTTCGGAAGCATTGGAAATCACCCAACCCTATGTCAAAAACGCCCAGGTTGTCATTGTTAAAGAAGGCACCGCTTACGATGGCACCGCCTCTCTCATCGGCATGGAGGTCGCTGCTGAACAAGGCTCAGCCGGAGAAAAGGCCATTGTCGCTGATGATGACCTGAAACAAGCGAATTTAGTTCCAAAAAGCCTGCAGACTGAAGCATTGATGGAAGTCAAAGCCGGAACTGTCGATGCAGCAGTTTTGGACTTAACCCTGGCCAAGACCATGACGGGTCCGGGTACAAACTATGAAGACATTGTCATTGTCGACCACCTGGCAGAAGAAAATTATGGTGTTGCCTTCCGCAAAGGCTCCGATATTTGTGCAGAAGTTAATAAGATTTTTGACGAGTTGATTGCTGACGGCACAATGGGCGCCCTGGCTGATAAATACGGTCTCGACCTGGCTGATTAGCTAATTTAGTATCGAAAATATAAGGAAGGGGCAAAGTTGTGCGCTCTTTGCCCTCTTCCCAATCTTTAGGGAAGTGTTATGAATCAATTTGCTGTTATTGTCAGCAGACTGTCGGAGAGTTTTCTGCTTAATGCAAGGCTCTTTGCCTCAACGCTGATTTTTTCAATACCCTTAGGCCTTTTGATCGCCTTCGGATCCATGAGCCGTTTCCGCCCCCTGCGCAGCCTGGTTCGGATAATTGTCTGGATGGTAAGGGGAACACCCTTAATGCTCCAGCTCATGATTATTTTTTATGGCCCCGGTCTTTTAAAAATGTCTTTCACCTGGCCGGGAGGCGCTTCCGGTCGTTTTCTTGCGGCAACTGTTGCCTTTGTCATAAACTATGCCTGCTATTTTTCAGAGATTTTCAGAGGCGGTATCGAGAGTATACCGAAAGGCCAGTATGAAGCAGGCCTGGTCCTGGGTATGACCAAGCGCCAGATATTTTTCAAAGTAACCCTCCTGCAGGTAATTAAGAGAATTCTTCCACCTACAGGAAACGAAGTCATCACCCTGGTCAAAGACACATCCCTAGCCCGTATCATCGCCAACAAGGAAATCATTATGATGGCCGGTGAATACAGCAGCAAGGGACTCATCTGGCCTCTCTTTGCAACAGGCATCTACTTCCTTGTTTTTGTGGGAGTTTTGACTTTGCTCTTCGATTGGTTTGAAAAGAAGCTGAATTATTTCCCTGCTTAAAGGAGAAGTTTAGATGGCGATTTTAGAAGTAAAAAATATTGGAAAATCTTTTGGAAACCTGCAAGTCTTGAAAGACATCAATTTCTCCATGGAAAAAGGAGAGTCAATTGCAATTATCGGTTCTTCAGGAAGTGGTAAAACCACCTTGCTGCGCTGCCTTAACTTCCTGGAAATGCCTGACAAAGGCAGCATTGTCGTCAATGGCCAGGTTATTTTTGATGCATTAGATCCAAGGACCCAGGTAGATAGTGAAATGCGGCGAAAACGCCTGCATTTTGGCCTGATTTTCCAAAACTTCAATCTTTTTCCCCAATACACTGTACTGCGAAATGTTAGCCTGGCTGCCGAATTGTTGTGTTCCGAACGTCCCAACTACAAAGAGAAAAAGAAAACTATTCTGGAAGAGATTCAGGAAAGAGCCAAAACGCTTTTGTCCCAGGTTGGCCTGACGGATAAGCTGGACTGCTATCCCCATCAGATATCCGGCGGCCAGCAACAACGTGTAGCTATAGCCCGTGCCTTGGCTCTGGAACCGGATATCTTATGCGTTGATGAACCTACCTCAGCCCTGGACCCTGAGCTTACAGGTGAAGTTCTTAAAGTAATCAAAAACCTGGCTGACCAGGATACAAGCATGATCATTGTGACCCATGAAATGGATTTTGCCCGTGATGTGGCCGACCGGGTTATTTTCATGGATGAAGGCATGATTATCGAGCAGGGTACTCCCGAAGAAGTCTTCGGCAGGCCGGGAGAAGACAGAACCAGGCAATTTTTGGCCCGTTATAAAAGCCTCTAGGACTGATCCGGGAAGAAATAAGAAACTGCATTGACTTTGCATAAATAGTCAATTAGAATAAATAAAATAAATCGAGAGGAGATCACACTGAATGTTTACAGTTAACCAAGCTTGGTGGCCATGGCGTCGTTGAGTAGGCTGAACAGATTCTGTACAGGCCTGCTATTCACTTTTGAATAAACGGAGCCTGTGCCGGTGTGATTTTTAGATAGGACACTGCATAGAGACAGTGTCTTTTTTATATTTCAAACTCCCCTGACAGGCTTCAGACAAAATAATCATAAGCTATGAGGAGAGAAATCAAATGACAACTACACAAACACAAGCAGGATATTTCGGAAACTACGGCGGACAATTTGTCCCCGAACAAGTCGCAGTAGAACTGAACCGCATCGCAGACTTTTATGATGAAGTGAAAGATGATGCTGCTTTTCAAGAAGAGCTGAAAAGCTATCTCAAGGATTATTCCGGAAGAAAGACGCCCCTGTTCTTTGCCGATGTGCTGACGGAGAAACTGGGCGGTGCCAAAATCTACCTCAAACGAGAGGACCTGACCCACCTGGGTGCGCATAAGATAAATAACGCTCTGGGCCAGGTTCTGCTGGCTAAGCGGATGGGTAAAACCCGTATCATAGCTGAAACCGGAGCCGGCCAGCATGGAGTGGCAACTGCTGCTGTAGCTGCAAAGTTCGGGATGGATTGTGTTGTTTATATGGGGAAAAAAGATTACGACCGTCAAAAACTGAATGTCTTTCGCATGGAACTGATGGGTGCGGAATGTGTACCTGTTACAACAGGCGGAGCCGGCTTATTCGATGCTGTCGACCAGGCTTTCCTTGATTTGTCAGAAAGACTGGATGACACTTTTTACTTAGTAGGTTCTGCTGTCGGCCCCCACCCCTACCCGACCATTGTCCGCGATTTTCAAGCCGTTATTTCAGAAGAAATGAGGGCCCAGATACTGGAAAAAGAGGGTCGCCTGCCGGATGCCGTCATTGCCTGTGTCGGCGGCGGTTCCAACGCCATCGGTTCTTTTCACAATTTCGTACCGGATGAAGCTGTCCGCTTAATCGGAGTAGAAGCGGCCGGTAAAGGTTTGGATACCGATCAGAATGCCGCATCCATCACCTTGGGCGAGATCAAAACCTATCAGGGAATGAAAACCTACTTCACCACGAATGATGAAGGCAAGGTGCGGGAAACACATTCAATTTCTGCGGGTCTGGACTATCCCGGTGTATCACCTGAACACGCCATGTACCACGATATCGGACGGGTCGAATTTGCGGCGGCCACGGACCTGGAGGCCCTTAACGCCTTTGCTTTGCTCTCACAGAGCGAAGGGATCATACCTGCACTGGAATCAGCTCATGCACTTGCCTATGCAGCCAGGATCGCCCCCGACATGGATAAAGACCAAATCATCATTGTAAACTTATCGGGACGTGGCGATAAGGATGTCCCCCAGGTAATGGATATGCTTTGAGCCGGATCTGATATAGATTCGGTATCAGGCAATACGATATATTTGACATATTGATCTACTTGTGACATTCTTAGCAGCGTATTCAAGACTAATGCAACATCCTCACAAGTTTGCGGATCATTGTACTTTGATGGTTTAAAAATCATGTGAGTTTTTTTTGTTTTAATTGGGTACGAAAAAATTTTTATGGAGGTACCCAATGAACAACGGTACAGTAAAATGGTTTAACTCAGAAAAGGGCTTCGGCTTCATTTCTAACGATGATGGCGGCGATGATGTATTTGTACATTTCTCAGCTATCCAGTCTGATGGTTTCAAGTCTTTGAACGAAGGCCAGAAGGTTTCTTTCGATATCGAAGCAGATCCTAAAGACAGCAGCAAGCTCAGAGCTGCAAACGTTGTTGTTCTTTAATCAGACAGCAAAGAAATCAGAATAAACGGGACAGCGTCAAAACTGCCCCGTTTTTATTTGGACAAAATAATTCTGATAGCGCATAATGACGAGTGGAGTAAATATTCTCCACGTTTTTTTAACAGATTAGGAGGAAACTATGGATTCGCATCCAGAACCTGGCAGTTGTTGCCGCAAAATAAAAAGCAATGGATGTAGAGCCTTAGTCTCTGACTAAACTTCACAGCAGGCTCTACCTTAAGGAGAGCCATTTATGAAAGAAAAAATCCTCAGCCTGATTGAACAAGGCAAATTCTTTGAGGCACGAAACGAAATAAGCAATCTGAATGTGGTCGATGCTGCTCAGCTATTCGAAGAAGTCGAGCAAAGGCATATACTATTGGTGTTCAGAATTTTGCCCAAGGCCTTTTCTTCGGAAGTCTTTTCCTACATGTCATTTGATCTACAAAAGTATGTGATTGACTCCATGACAGATGAAGAAGCGATCAAGGTTCTTGATGATCTCTACCTGGACGACGCCGTCGATTTTTTAGAAGAAATGCCGGCGAATGTTGTAAAGCGAATCTTGAAGAATACCGACAAGGACATGCGTGACCTCATCAACCAGTTCCTGGACTATCCGGCAGATTCAGCCGGCAGCCTGATGACCATCGAATATGTCGACCTGAAAAAAGAGATGACGGTAGCTCAGGCATTGCAGTACATCAAAAGGATCGGTATAGACAAGAGAACGATTAATACCTGTTTCGTCATGGATCAAAGCCGGATACTCGAGGGCCGAATTTCACTGAGGAGACTGATTCTAAGTGATGAAACAGAAATTATCAAAGACATCATGGATACAGAGGGTGTTTCAGTCAACACCCACGATGACCAGGAAGAGGTCGCTGCCCTGTTCAGAAAGTACGACTACTACGTTATGCCTGTCGTCGACAAGGAAAATCGGCTTGTCGGCATAATAACCGTCGATGACGTCCTGGACGTTATCGATCAGGAAGCAACGGAAGATATTCAGAGGATGGCAGCTATGCGACCATCCGAAGCGGAGTATTTGAAAACAGGCAACTGGTCATTAACCAAGCACAGGCTGCCCTGGCTCCTGGTTCTCATGATTTCCGCCACTTTTACCGGCGGAATTATCAGCAGATATGAAAGTGCCTTGCAGACTACGATTATCTTGACCGCATTCATACCGATGCTCATGGATACAGGTGGAAATTCGGGCTCACAGTCTTCTTCCCTGATCATCAGAGGCCTGGCTTTAGGACAAATAGAAACCAGGGACTTCTTTCAGGTAATCTGGAAAGAATTTTCAGTAGGCTCTTTCTCAGGCGCTATCCTGGCTGCAGTCAATTTTTTGAGAATCTACTTCTTAGAAAAGGTAGACTTGAATATTGCTATTACCGTGTCCTTGACATTGTTTGTCACGGTTGTTTTAGCCAAGGTGGTCGGCGGCATATTACCCCTGGCAGCTAAAAGGCTGAAAATGGATCCGGCAGTCATGGCAGGTCCTCTGATTACAACGATTGTTGATGCTGTTGTATTAATCATTTATTTTAATTTGGCTTCAATCTTTCTCGGTATATAATATTTAAAAGGAGTTACGCCATGCCTTTTAAAATTGTTCAACAAGATATTACTAAGATTAAAGCAGATGCTATTGTCAATGCCGGAAACACAAGCCTGAAAATGGGCGGCGGTGTTTCAGGAGCTATCTTCAAAGCTGCGGGAGCGGAAAAACTGCAGACCGCCTGCGCCGGTCTGGCCCCGATCAAGACAGGAGAAGCTGTGATCACACCCGGCTTTGATCTGCCGGCAAAGAAGATTATTCACACAGCAGGCCCCGTCTACCAGCCATTCAATCAGGGGGAGAGTAAAAGGCTCCTCCGGGCTGCCTACAATAGTTCCCTGCAGCTGGCAGTCGATAATGGCTGCGAAAGCATTGCCTTTCCTCTGCTATCGAGCGGTATCTACGGCTATCCGCAGGACGAGGCCCTGCAGGTCGCAAGTGCGTCAATTACAGATTTCCTCCGAGATCATGAGCTGGACGTAACCCTTGTTGTTTTTGACAAGTCCGCCTTTAATCCTGACAAGGAGTTGCTGGGTAAAGTCGCAAGCTACATTGACGATCACTACATAGCGACTTTCGAAAGCGGTCACAAACAAAGGCTTGAGCACAGGGACAAGAGCAGCTACGAAGTGAGGCTGCTTTCCGCTCCTTCCAAAACGATCGAAGAGTTAATCGGCGATCTGGATGAGCCCTTTTCAGATTTGCTCCTGCGCCTGATCGACGCTAAGGGAATGACTGATGTAGAGGTATACAAGCGCGCCAATATCGATCGAAAGTTATTTTCCAAGATCAGAAGCAACAGAGACTACCGGCCAAGCAAGCGCACAGTCCTGTCTTTGGCCATCGCTTTGAGACTTTCTCTCGAAGAAACAGATGATTTATTGAAACGTGCAGGCTTCGCACTTTCGCACGCTGTTAAATCCGATGTTATCGTCGAATATTTCATCATCAATTCCCGATATGACATTTATGAAATCAATGAACTTCTTTTTGAATACGACCAGCCTCTGCTGGGGGCCTGATAGCAGAAATGTCGCTTTCCGGGCGACCATTTGACTTTCAAAAAAGTCCATCCTTAAGACACGAATAAGTCTCTGGGAGGATTTTTAAAATGAAAAAAGGATCAATTGAATTAGTCTTTATTTTGGACAAAAGCGGATCTATGGCGGGCTTGGAAAGTGACACCATCGGTGGATATAACTCAATGCTCGACAAACAGAAGGCTCTAGATGGTGAATGTCGCATCACCACCGTGCTCTTTGATCACAACTACGAACTGCTCCACGACCGCATCGATATTCATGCAGTAAGCCCTATCTCTGACCAGGAATATTTTGTTGGCGGCATGACCGCCCTGGTCGATGCTGTCGGACTGACCATCAGCAAGATCGCCAAGGCTCAGAAAAATACCGCAGAAGAATATCGTGCCGAGAAAGTAATGTTTGTAATCATCACTGACGGTCATGAAAACGCCAGTAAGGAATACTCAGCTGACAAAGTAAAAAAGATGATTGAAAAACAGAAGAAGGAGTTTGACTGGGAATTTGTTTTCCTGGGCGCAAACATTGATGCAGTTGAAACTGCGGGAAGTCTTGGCATTTCAGCTGACAGGGCGGTTGATTATCTTTCCGACAGCAAGGGAACCCGGTTAAGCTATCAGGCAATGTCAAGCGCAGTAGCGGCTTATCGGCAGTTGGGGAAAATTGATGAATCATCCCTGGAGAAAATCCGTACTGATAAGCGAAAGTGCGGAACCAGAAAATAAGGTCAAAAA
>JAAYEX010000125.1 GCA_012728535.1 Clostridiaceae bacterium
ACCTAATACTTGTCCCCAACTGTTTACCCAGAAAAATGGTGCGTGAGATCTTGCGCGGTGGAGCAGATAAGGCAATGGAAGCCGGTTTAATCATTGCCGGCGGCCATTCGATTGAAGACGAAGAACCGAAGTATGGTCTTTCAGTCATGGGTTTGGCCCACCCTGATGAGCTCTGGTACAATAACACTCCTCGTATCGGTGACATCCTGCTGCTTACAAAAGCCCTAGGGACGGGCGCACTCACCACCGCTATGAAAGTCGACTTGATTACTAAGGAAAGCGAACGTATCGTAATAGACACGATGGCCCGCTTAAACAAAAACGCAGCGGAAGCAGCTCGCGACCTCGATGTATCGGCAGCCACCGATGTGACCGGATTTGGGCTCTTAGGACATGCTGCTGAGATGGCCGGAGACGAGAAACGCTGCAGCTTAATCATCGACAGCGAAAAACTTCCCTTCTTGCCGGAAGCGCTTGAGCAGGCAGCCGGAGGCATTTTACCTGCAGGGGTTTATCGAAATAGAGATTTTGTCGGACATAAGGTAGACTTTGCCACTTCCGTCCCTCTAGCCTATGCAGATCTGATGTTCGATCCGCAAACGTCAGGCGGACTATTGTTAGCAATGCCGGAAAGCGACGTTCCAAAATATTTAGCTGAAATAGAGAAACGGGGCGAGACAGCCACTGTCATAGGCAAAGTGGCTGAGTACAAATCTTCTCCGCTTGTGGTTGTCTGATAAGCACTTAAACTTCTTGCGCTATTGTCTCAATAATATCAGCAACTTTATCAATATCAGACAGACTGTGATTGTAGGCAAATGAAAAGCGTACTGTTCCCTCCGGATATGAGCCAATTGTTTGATGAGCACGAGGAGCACAGTGCAGCCCGACCCGAGTCAAGACTCCTGCTTCAGCTAGACGCTGCGAAAACTCTGCCGAGTCCATCCCCTCCAGCTGTAGCGATACTACCGCTACCCGTTCTTCCCTGGCATCAGGATCAGCTATCCCGAAGATCCGAACTCCCGAAATTGCATTCATACGGCGTAAAAATTGAGCTGTCAAATCAGCTTTATGCTGCTGAATCGTAGAAATCCCTTCAGTCTCAAGCCAATCCAAAGCAGCGCTTAATCCTGCAATAGCAGGCAAGGGCAAAGTCCCGGCCTCAAGACGATCCGGTAAAGCTTGTGGCATTGTTTCTATATTTGAAAAACTCCCTGTTCCGCCGCAAATTACCGGCTCTATCAGTTCAGCGGCCTTCTCCGACAAAAGTAAAGCACCTACGCCTTGTGGTCCAAGGAGACCTTTATGACCGGTGATGGCCAGAACGTCAATACTCTCTTTCAACATCGACAAGGGTATAGTTCCGGCAGCTTGGGCACTATCGACAGCAAACAAGATTCCTCTCTCTTTGCAGATCTGTCCGATTTCTTTTAGAGGCAGACAAGTACCAATAACATTTGAAGCGGCAGTCACAACGACCATTTTCGTCTTCGGCTCGATCAGATCAACGATCTTTTCGGGGTCAAGACGACCGGCTTTGTCGGTCGCAGCAATGGAAAACTCTATCCGCCCTTCATTGCGTAATTGTGTCAAAGGCCTCATCACGGCGTTGTGTTCTACTGAACTGCAAATGACGTGATCGCCGTTTTTTAAGATCCCATAGAACAATACATTAAGGGCCATTGTTACGCCCGAACTAAAGGTGACGTTTTTAATTTTAGGAGCATCAAATAAATTCGCCAGCTGTTCTCTGGTCCTATAGATCATGGCCTCTGTATCAAAGGCACCATCGTAAATACCCCGAGCAGCATTGAAGGCACCGGCATCGATAAATTTCATCATCGCTTCACCGACCGGTGGAGCCTTTGGAGAAGCCGTACTCGCTTGATCTGTGTTAATGAAAAACCCCATAAATACCCGCCTTTGCGTCTTTATCCGAAAAACCTATAAAGCTTAATCTTTTATATGTAGTTGTATAATATACTTGATTTGCGTGGGAGGCAAACAATAGACATTATCTATAAACTCTTTGTCGCTGCGTGAATGATTTTTTATAAGGAGAATAGTATGAAGAAGAAAAATCTGTTTCTTGTTGTAGTAACAGGCTTGGCTCTGGGTGCTGCCGGTGTCGGTTTGATGCTACTGGGAAACCCAGCCAATATGGGTTTCTGTATTGCCTGTTTTATCCGTGACACTTCCGGTGCGCTGCACTTACACTCGGCCCCGGTCGTACAGTATGCACGTCCGGAAATAATAGGTCTAATACTGGGATCGTTCATTATTTCGATTGTCACAAAAGAATATAAGGGTAGAGGCGGTTCATCACCCCTGACACGCTTTGTTCTCGGCTTTTTCGTTATGATCTCAGCCCTTGTCTTCCTAGGTTGCCCCTTGCGCATGGTTCTGCGTATGGCAGCTGGCGATCTTAATGCTTGGGTCGGACTCATCGGATTCGTTGCAGGAATATTTATCGGAGTTCAGTTCCTCAAGAGAGGCTACTCTCTGGGACGTACCCATAAGAAGAATGCCCTTGAAGGAGCAACACTGCCTATTGTACAGGTTGTTTTGCTGGTAATGCTGCTCGTAGGCGGCCTACTTGCTTCATCTGAATCAGGACCTGGTGCTGCTCGTGCACCGATCTGGATTGCACTGCTCTTAGCTCTTGTTATCGGGGCTTTGGCTCAGCGTTCACGTCTTTGCCAGATGGGCGGTTTCCGTGACTTGATCATGTTGAAAGACCCACACCTCTTCTGGGGTGGCCTGGCCATCTTTGTTGCTGCTCTGATCTTTAATCTGGCAGCAGACACCTTTAAGCTCAGCTTTATTGGTCAACCTATAGCCCACAGCCAATGGCTCTGGAACTTCCTGCCAATGGTTGGTGTCGGTTTAGGTTCCGCTCTACTCGGCGGTTGCCCGATGCGTCAGCTCGTCCTCACAGGTACCGGCAATGTTGACTCCGCCATTACCGTGCTCGGCTTATTAGTC
>JAAYEX010000016.1 GCA_012728535.1 Clostridiaceae bacterium
GGAAAAGAGAGACTGTACAGCAGGGTTTTTAGATAGGTCAAGCATGTCTTCAAGTTGTGATGGAAAAGGTTTGTGCCGAATACCGATCTCCTCACTTTGTGAGATCCCCTGCAGACGCACAACCATAACTCTGCCAGCAAGCGATTCCTGTACATTCTTCATCAAGGCAAATACTTGAGAACCGGTGAGCCAGTACAAGCCATCTTCTTGCCTCCGATCAACTTCCATCTTTATATAGGGGAAGAGTTCAGGTGCATATTGAATTTCATCAATCAATACCGGAGCCCGGTGCAGCTGCAAAAAGCGTTGCGGTTGCTCCCGGGCGAGCTGTCTCTCCAAAGGATCGTCCAAAGTTACATATTCACGCCCAGCTCCTGCCAAGTGCTGCAGGACAGTTGATTTTCCAACCTGACGCTCTCCGGTCACAAGAAGAACAGGAAAATTCTCTGTGGCAGAAAGAATTTGTTTTTCCATATGCCGGGCGATGTACATGATTAACCTCCTGATATCTGCTTCATGATAACATGATTCCCGATTATATGGAATTGCATTCCGTATTATATGACATGAATAATCCCAGGTTAGGCCAAATGACGGCATCGGATCCTCTCGGCTAATTCTCACTCAAGCTGTGCATCATACCGGGAGGTTTTTCCGGTGACAGGCACTTAAGTATCTAATTACACACCAGTCCTCTGTTTTACATCGAAAATATATTCAATTGTGATCGAAAGCAGGGAATCTATGCAAAAAGCCCCTATATAAAGGAGTTGCAGCCGAAATGGCTCTCTTAGCGCGCGGGTGGCACTATTCGTGCGCGCAAGTGTCTTTCTGAGAGCGTGGCACTGGCCTGAGTATTCCGAAGCAAGTTGAGCCATCGTTCCGACGACCGTGAGCCACCCGTTCCAAAAAGCGTGAGCCGCTTGTAACGACAAGCCGGAACCGGTCTTACCGACATCAGATCCATTAATTCCGAGAATAGAACCATAAGACCTTGCTAAAATAAATTGTCACGAAAGTGGCAATATTTTTAGGAGGTCAGAAAATGACAAAGTATCGAGAGATTTTGCGTATGGCAAACGAGTCGTTCAGCCAGCGCCAAATCGCAACAACACTGCGCATATCGCGCAACACGGTCAGCAATACATTGACGATGGCAAAGGAGCAGGGTCTAAGCTGGCACAAGATCAAGGAAGAAGCTCTGGATGAGTCACAAGTCAGAGCACTGCTTTACCCTCAAAGGATGGCAGAAAGCGAATACGAGCAGCCTGACTGTAGCTACATGGAAAAAGAACTGAGGAAAGTTGGTGTAACTCTTCAGCTATTGTGGTCGGAGTATTGCGACAGAGCTCATGCTAACGGCAAACGGCCTTACATGTATTCGCGCTACTGTGACCACTATAGAGCTCATTCTCAGAAAAGCAGAGCCACCATGCACATTAAGCGCACACCGGGTGAGGAAGTAGAAGTGGACTGGGCCGGCAAGACCGGGTATCTCAAGGATCCGGTCAGCGGAGAGCTGGTGTCTGTATATATCTTCGTTGCAACCATGTCCTATAGCCAATACAGTTACGCTGAGGGTTTTCTTAAGATGGATATAGATGCCTGGATTACGGCACATATACACCTGTTCGAGTTCCTGGGCGGTGTCCCCAAAACTATCATTCCGGACAACCTGAAGACAGGTGTAAAAAAGCCTTCATACTGTGAACCCGACATACAGATAAATTATCAGGAACTGGCAGAACACTACTCGAGTTTTGTAATGCCTGCACGCATAAAGCGTCCGCGTGACAAAGCCAATGTTGAGAGCTCGGTCAATAATCTGGCAAATAATATCTTAGGGAAGATGCGAAATCAAACCTTTTTCACCCTGGAAGAATTTAATGAGCAGGTCCGGCAGTACGTCGACATATTCAATACTCATGCCTTTCAGAAGAAGATGGGCAGCAGAGCCACCCTTTTTGCACAAGAACGAGATCTGCTTACCCATCTACCTAAAACACGGTACGAAATGGCAACCTGGAAAGTTGCGACCGTCCAACCCAATTATCACATCAGCGTAGACGGCATGTTCTATTCCGTCCCTTTTCAGTATATCAGTCAGAAGCTTAATGTTAAGTTTACAAGTTCTCTA
>JAAYEX010000126.1 GCA_012728535.1 Clostridiaceae bacterium
ACAGCTTAATGATGCGGACCCAACGGTCCGCATCAATGCAGCCGCACAGCTGGCCGAAGCCGTCAGGAATAATCAATTTTCTTTTCCGGCAGTGGGACATGATGTAAATAATCACATTCATACGATTTACTCCTTCTCACCTTACTCCCCCACTGCCGCCGTTTATCAATCGCGGCTGGCCGGTCTGGCCACCTGCGGACTTATGGACCATGACAGCATCGGCGGAGCAGAAGAGTTCACCGAGGCAGGTCGGATATTGGGCATAGCAACCACACAAGGGTGCGAAGTCAGAGCCAAATTCAACGATACTTTCCTCGAAAACATCAGAATTAACAATCCTGATCAGGATGGGATCGGCTACATTGCCTTGCACGGTGTTCCGCAATCAAGTGTCAGAGATTTGCGCAGTTTCCTTGATCCGATCAGACAAGCCAGGCTGGAGCGCAACCGACTTATGGTTGATCGCCTTAATTATCTTGTCGGACTGCCGGAACTTGCACTTGACTTCGACAGTGAGGTAGTCTCGCTATCGACCTTTGAAAGTGGCGGCGAGATCACCGAACGGCATATCCTCTATGCTTTGGCTTTAAAACTGATTAATCAGATCGGCAAGGGTAAGAATCTGACATCTTTTGTTGCTGATAGCCTGGGTCTTCCCTGTAGTGCAAAGGTCCGGGCCCAGCTGGATGATGCTGACAATCCATATTATGCCTATGACTTATTGAACCTCTTCAAAAGTCATTATGTCTCTTCCTTTTATATTCAGGCAGATGAAGAATGTCCCTCTATCCGTGACGTAGTAGAGTTCACACGTGACCATAGTATTATACTGGCCTATCCTTATCTGGGAGATGTAACCGCTTCAGTTACAGGTGATAAAAAAGCACAAAGCTTTGAGGATGAATATCTCGACGAGCTCTTCCCCCTGCTAAAGGATTTGGGATTCAATGCTATCACCTATATGCCCTCACGTAACACCAAGGAGCAACTGCTTCGCCTGATGACTCTCTGTGAGGAATATGATTTTTTCCAGATAAGTGGTGAAGACATCAATTCTCCACGGCAGAGTTTCGTCTGTGAGGCCATGCGAGATCCACTATTTGCTCATCTTTATGATGCTGCCTGGGCTTGCATAGGTCATGAACAGGCTGCAGGGAAAAGTTTGGATCAGGGAATGTTCTCTGTCAAAACTATGGCTGCGTTCCCGGACTTGCAGGATCGCATCCGGTATTTCAAGGATCAGGCGATCAGCAATTTTCAGATGCAGTAGGGCGACTGCCCGCAATATTGTTTAAAGTAGTATTAAAAAAGCCATGCAGACAACTGTCTGCATGGCCTTTTCTTTTTTTTTCAGTGCCAAAGATCTACTTAATAATCAGGTAATCAATATTTGTTAAACGTTCATAACCTCCGGCTGTTATCAGGAAGCCATCTTCCAGACGGAAGCCGCCCCAGGATGGACCGAAAACAGGGATGTCGATGGAGACAAACATGTCTTCTTCAAGAATATCAGCTTGTGTGGGTCCAAAGATCGGCGGTTCAAATTCCATGATGCCGATACTATGAATACCTGAATACATGAAATACTCTCCCAGACCTGCCTTATTCATTACTTCACGACCAATTGCCTCAACTTCTCTGCCCT
>JAAYEX010000127.1 GCA_012728535.1 Clostridiaceae bacterium
ACTCTGAAAGATGCTGATCACGTCGATCTGAAAAAATACCAGTGGGACTGCTGACAGCTGGATTTCCGACTGCATCATTCGGTGCCAGGCACGATTTGATGCACTGCATGGATTGGTGCCTGGCACCATTTCATGCACACTGTACTATTTGACGCACAGCACCGTCCCCGAAAAACGAAATAGCACCGCCAAACGAGAGGTACATTTATGGATGAGAAAGAAATTAAGACTTTAACTGACATCGGCAGAGACTTTATGAAATGCCCGGTCTGGAGTGAAACTCTGCTATCCGACTAGGACAAGAAACTGCCTCAGCCGGACTTATATCATGAGCCAACAGGGGACAGGGAAGTAATAGCACTGCCGCGCAACTTCGAAGACCTGGACCTGAACGAGAACCTCTTCGAGCTTTTACGCAGCAGAAAATCAAGACGCGTTTACACAGAAGAAGCCCTCTCCTTGCTGGAGCTGTCCTTCCTCCTCTGGAGTGCTCAGGGCGTAAAAGGCCGGCGCGGCGAAAAGTACGCGACTCTGCGCACTGCACCCAGCGGCGGTGCCAGACACGGTTTTGAATGCTATGTAGATGCGGCCCGCGTGACAGGGCTGGAACCCGGCATATACCATTATCTTGCCGGCAGCCACGCCCTCCAATTCAGAAACCGGCAAACTGAAGAAGACCGCCTGCAAACTGCAGCAGGCCAGAAGTGGGCCGTCCGCGCACCCGCCCTTTTTTACTTTACCGCAGTCCCATACCGCTTCGAGTGGCGATATTCAATCCATGCACACCGCATCGCCCTGGTCGATTTGGGTCATATCGGCGAAAACCTCTATCTGGCCGCAGAAGCCTTAAAACTGGGGACTTGCGGAGTCGGCGCATTTTCGCAGAGCCACTGTGACAAGGTCCTCAAAGTCGACGGCTACAATGAATTCACCGTTTACCTGCAGCCCGTCGGCAGGGTCAGAGACCGCGAAGAAAGCGAAGAAGCCGCCTTTTATTCCTTCGTGACCGAGGAAGGCTTGTAAGCTAGTTTTGGTCCGGCAGAGCAGGGTGCCCACGTAACTTAGCAACTTAGGTGCCTGGCACCGCCAACAACCATTTAGGTGTATTATAGTGCCTGGCTCTTTTTGAGGGCGACTTCTTCACTCGTGTACTCTTGGAATTCCAATTTGCACATAGATAAAAAGGAGATGCTGAGAACATTTTTATGAGCATCAATAACAGAAAAAAGATAATAAATATTGCAGTTATTGCCCACGTAGACGCAGGGAAATCCACCCTGGTTGACGCCTTCCTCGCCCAAAGCGGAATTTTTCGCGACAACGAAGAGATGGCCGACCGTGTCATGGATTCCAACGACCTGGAAAAAGAACGCGGGATTACTATTTATTCAAAAAACTGCTCGGTCCTCCATGACGGCTATAAGATCAACATCGTCGACACACCCGGCCACGCCGACTTTTCTTCCGAAGTAGAGCGGATCATCAAGACCGTCGACACGGTTATTCTCCTGGTCGACTCGTCCGAAGGCCCCATGCCCCAGACCCGCTTTGTCCTGCAAAAGTCCCTGGAAGAGGGCCTGCTGCCCATCCTTTTGATTAACAAAATCGATAAAAAAGATGCCCGGATTGAAGAGGTCGTCGACGAGGTTTACGAGCTCTTCATGGATCTTGAGGCCACAGATGAGCAACTCGATTTTAAGATTTTGTACGGTATTGCCAGACAGGGAATTGTCGTGCGCGATCCGGCAGAAGTCGCAGGCGTCAACATCGAAACAGCCGGCAAAAAGATCAACAAACGGCCTTCCGGCCAGGATGGACTGAGCCTGCTTCCCCTTTTTGACACAATCATTGAGCAGGTCAAGGGTTATCCCGACTATTCGGACGAACCCCTCCGTTTCCAGATTTCTTCCCTAGCCTACGACGACTACATCGGACGCCTGGGGATCGGCCGCATCGACGGGGGCACCATCCACCCCGCAGAGACCATTGTCATCGTCGACCACGAGGGCAAGAGCCGAACCGACAAGATCAACCAGTGCTTCAGCTACCAGGGCTTGAAGCGGGTAGAAGCAGCTGAGATCTCCTGCGGAGACATCTGCGTTGTATCCGGCATCAAGGACATTACAATCGGCGACACCATCTGCCATCCTGACCATCCCGTGCAAATGTCGTCCATTAAGATTGAAGAACCGACCATGAGCATGAACTTCATGGTCAACAGC
>JAAYEX010000128.1 GCA_012728535.1 Clostridiaceae bacterium
CATCTTTATCAAGCCGAAACATTAAAAATAAAAGCCATTTATTAAACAGCAAAAAACACCTGAAATGGCGCACCCCCTTTTTGATACCCAGCTATTAATAACCAGGTGGGTGACCTGTGGTGGTCTTAGAATTTCCTGCAAGCAGGCATATTCATATTCCACGTCAACTCGGACTCCCCTTTAAGAAACGGTGGTCCAAAAATGAGAGCGCCATCCATCTCAGGCACATTTATATTAACACGTCAGGCTTTCAGCTTCAATCTCAGAGCATTTATGTAACGTCTATGAGCCCGAGAGCAGCGACATTAGCGGTGCATTACCGGAAAAGTGGGCTGCCTTCGACCTCTCCTTAGTAACTAAGGCATCAGAGGAAGAAGTCCCGGCTAATTTGTGGTAGAATGCTTTAGCTTACTAAGTAATATAATAGTAGATAAGACGAGGAGGACGACCAATGCCGTCGCAATTTGAGCAAAAAGAAAACAGAGTTGCCTATCTAAATATTGATGTTCCCGCAGAAGAATTAAAAAGTTCCCTGGAGAAAGCTTACCAAAGAAATAAGCGCCACTTTCAGGTTCCCGGTTTCCGTAAAGGTAAGGCCCCATATCAGATCGTAGTTAACCACTACGGAGAAGGCATTTTGTATGACGATGCCATTGAGTACGCCTTTCCTGCCGCTTACGAAAACGCTTTGAAAGAGCATGATCTGAGACCCTATTCTGAACCGAGATTGAATCTCGTCAGCATCAGCGGGGCAGCCGGCCTGGTTATGGAAGCCAGATTTGCTCTGAAACCCGAAGTTAAACTTGGCGAATTTAAAGGTATTGTAGCTTATCGTCCGAAAGTTGAAGTTGCTGAAGAAGAAATTGATGCCAAGATTAAAGAGGCACAAAATAAAGTTGCCAGGCAGCTGCCGGTCAGTGACCGGGCACTTGAAAAAGGTGACACAGTAACCATCGACTATATGGGCAAAAAAGACGACATAGCTTTTGAAGGCGGCACTGCCGAAGATTTTGATCTGGAATTAGGTTCCAACACCTTCATTCCCGGTTTTGAGGATGGCATTGTCGGTAAAAATGTAGGCGATGAATTTGATCTCACACTTAGCTTCCCGGAAGAATATCATGCTGAAGATCTGGCCGGTGAAGAGGTAGTTTTTTCAGTTGTGGTAAAAGCTGCGACATTCACGCAAGTACCAGAAATTGATGACGACTTCGTAAAAGATGTAAGTGAAAGCAGCGATACCGTCGAAGAATACCGGGCTGAAATCCGTCAGGAACTGGAAAAAGCAGGATCCGAACAGGCTGACCGGGCCTATGAGCGGAATATTGTTGAGCAGATCGCTGAAAACAGTGAGATTGTCATGTCAGACTTCCTGGTTGAGGATGATGTGGAAAGAGAAATCCAGCATCAGAGCCAGCAGTTTGAGATGTATGGCCTGCGTTATGAAGATTTTCTGGCGTATTCAGGACAGACACTTGCAAGTGTTCGTCAGCAGATGATGCCCGGCGTTCGCAAAAATCTGGATCTGGCATATACGCTTGATGCTCTTGATGAAGAGCTCGCTCTTGAAGTCACAGATGAAGAAGTTGACGCAATGATAGCAAAGCTGGCTGAAGAGTCTCAGATCTCTGTTGAGGAGTATAAAGAGAAATATCTTGAAGGCAGGGAAGACAGCAGAGACCGTCTGGAGCATCAGGTCAGAAGCGAGAAATTGCTTGACCTCCTCCGTGAGTGGAGTGTTGCAACTGATGTTGACCCACACGCCCACGATCACGAACATGACCATGTACACGATGAAAATTGTAATCACGACCACGAGCATGATCATGAACATGTCCATGATGAAAACTGTGACCACGATCACGAAGAAGACGAAGAATAAAAACCGGAGACGAAGAGAATTAGTAGTGTAAAGTTATAATAGATCAGAAGGGCAGAGATTTGCTGCCAAAAAGGAGTGAATTATTATGATCGAAGCAGTCTACAACAATCTGGTACCGGTAGTAGTTGAGCAAACAAGCCGTGGAGAACGTTCTTACGATATTTTCTCCCGTTTGCTGAAAGAGCGCATTGTTATCCTGAGCAATCAGGTAGACCATGTCAGCGCTAACCTAATCGTTGCTCAGCTCTTGTTTCTGGAAGCAGAAGACCCCGATAAAGATATTCAATTTTACATCAACAGCCCGGGCGGAGAAGTCTCCTCAGGCCTGATGATTTACGACACAATGCAATATATCAAACCCGACGTCCAGACAATCGCCATGGGCATGGCTGCCAGTATGGGAGCTTTCCTGGTCGGTGCCGGAAGCAAAGGAAAACGTTTCGCCTTGCCTAACGCTGAAATTATGATTCATCAGCCTTCAGGCGGCACACAGGGCCAGGCTTCAGATATCAGTATTGCAGCAGAACACATTCTGAAAATGCGCAGACGTCTCAATGAGATTCTGGCGGATATCTGTAATCAGCCTCTGGAAGTAATTGAACGCGATACAGAGCGCGACCACTGGATGGATGCACAGGAAGCCATAGATTATGGCATCATTGATAAAGTTATGATCAGACAGGCTTAATTAATCGCCTGGCTGACTAGTGCTTAAGGACAAAGATATGACAGATAAGCAAAATAACGATAAAGCGTTTGAACGGGTTCATTGTTCCTTCTGCGGCAAGCCCGACTCTCAGGTTGAACGCCTGATTGCCGGTCCCGGCGTCTACATTTGTAATGAATGCGTTGCTCTGTGCAATGATCTTTTGCAGGAAGAAAGAGAAATCAGTTTCGGCTCACACGAGCTGAGCAGAGACAGCCTATTGTCTCCCGATGAAATTAAATGCAAGCTTGATGAATATGTAATCGGCCAGGATTATGCAAAAAAGGTTTTGGCCGTATCGGTTTACAATCATTACAAACGTGTGTTTTCCGATAAAATCGATAGTCAGGACAAGGACGTCGAGCTTTCGAAGAGCAACATCATGCTACTGGGACCGACAGGTTCGGGAAAAACCCTGCTGGCACAGACCCTGGCCAGAATTTTGCATGTACCCTTTGCAATTGTTGATGCTACCGCACTTACAGAAGCCGGTTATGTTGGTGAAGACGTAGAGAATATTCTCCTGCGCCTGATCCAGAATGCCGACTTTAATATTGAAGCTGCAGAAAAAGGCATCATCTATATTGACGAGATTGACAAGATCTCCCGCCGCTCTGATAATCCTTCGATTACCAGGGACGTCAGCGGAGAAGGTGTACAGCAGGCGCTGCTGAAGATCCTGGAAAGCACTGTAGCCAATGTGCCGGCCCAGGGTGGGCGCAAGCACCCGCATCAGGAATTTATTCAGATTGATACCAGCAACATTTTGTTCATTCTGGGCGGAGCTTTTGATGGTTTGGACAAAGTAATTAAGAGCCGTATCGGTAGTTCCGCGATTGGTTTTGGTGCTGACGTCAAATCCAAAAACGAAGATGATTCCAAGATCTTCACTCATCTCTTGCCTGAAGACCTGCTGCGTTACGGCCTGATACCTGAATTCATCGGACGTGTTCCTGTTCATGTAGCCCTAGAGGGACTGGACGAGGATGCTCTGGTGCAGATACTGACTGAGCCGAAGAACGCTCTGATTAAACAGTATCAAAAGCTGATGGCCTACGACGATGTTGAACTGGTCTTCGAAGAAGAAGCAATCAGAGAAGCTGCCCACCTGGCCCAGGAGCTGAAGATGGGAGCCAGGGGTCTGCGCACAGTCCTGGAAGATGTCATGCTGGAAATTATGTATGATATTCCGTCACGCGCTGATGTTGCGAAGGTAATCGTTACAAAGGAAGCCGTACGCAAGGAAGAATTCCCCAGGCTGCTTTACGCAGAGCAGGAAACCCTAGAAGAGGGTGCCTAGACATTGGCGCAAAGAGCGCTGAGTAACTTATAAGCAAAGCCCGGTTGCACCTGAGCCAAAACGGATTTAATATCCACAGCGGTCAAAGTGGAGCCGGGCTTTTTAATTAAAGCGGCGACAAAGCTGCGGCCAAGGCTTTCCCTGTCCGCGCCGTGGACAAAATCGGGACTTTTTTGCCCACTGCTGCTGAGTTCAGCCTGCTCTTCCAGGGCTAATTTGCTGGTGTAGCCGGGAGTACCGCTTAAAGAGATTGTCTTATTACAGCTATCATCAGTGAGTATATGCGAATAACCCGGCAGGAAGGTTCTCGACTTATCAAAGTCTATCAAAACGGCATTTTCTCTGTCTGTGATCATTATATTGTCAGGACTGATGTCTCCATGCCACAAACCGACTCCGCTCAATTTTGCAAAATCTTCCAGAGCTGTCAGAATTTGGTCAAAAAACTTCTCGTATAACTGAGAAATCTCTTTTGTTATAGCAGTAATTGTTCGGATGGAAAACTGACGAAGGGTAAGGCCGGATAGATGTTCAAAGAGTACGACAACTTCTGCAGGGCTTTCTTTAAGATCGATTTGATCCATTTGATTGATCAGGATGCCCGTGCGCAGATCACACAAGGACTCAACATCCGGATTGTCTGTATTGTTTAAACCCAGACAACGCAGCAGGTGTGGACTGCGATAGCGATAAAGCTGCGGCAAGAGCGTATAGTCTTTAAAAGAAGAGAGGGCTTTCGCCTGATAACACCGCCCATATGCATCATGCAATATATCGATTTTACTTTCCCTGATAATATTCACTTTTGCCTGTTTTTCTATTATCATAAGCTGCTCCCTGTGAGTAGTATTGCAATAAGCATAAGGCCACGGAACTGAAAAGATTGCGGAAGTTTTCGACAATAGTTGACAACAGCTGCAAAAAGCTGCTTGCAGGTAACCGGTGCTTTCTTAACCGGAGAAATCAGCTGAACCGTATTTAGAGCCCAGTCATGATAGAATGACAGAAGTCAAAGAACGGAGGTTTTGCGCTAACTACCATGTCTGATACAAAACAGGATCGTAATAGAAAAGTTAAGAGTCGCCAGTTGGCACCGCGCGATGAGTCGCCTGTCCAGGAGAAGAAGTCGGACGGAGGTGTCTTTTCGGGGTCGAGCCAAACCGCGCCCTTCTCGGTTTTGCCCATTTTCTTGCCTTCGCTGGTGGTAAGCAGCTTGAAAGTAAGACCATAAGCCTCGCCGCCGAGCTTGCGCCTGATAA
>JAAYEX010000129.1 GCA_012728535.1 Clostridiaceae bacterium
GGCAAATAATGGGGTGAGAAAAAAGACGAGAACGGCCAAAGCCACTCCTAGACCTAAAGTCAGCCAGTTGAATCTGTTAATAACATCATCAATTTCTGAGCGCTCAGCATTTCTCTCTGAAAACCGCACTCCGAGATGGAGACCCTTGCCTGAGAAACGAGGGACCAGGCTCTGGCCTATCGCAACGATCAGAATGCTGACAGCATATATCAACTGCAATATATTCAATTCATTCATCGATATCACCTCTTACCCGGACGTCCGGCTGTTCGGGAGGACCCGGCGCCGTTAGCAGTCGGGCGCCGGGCAGGCCATCAAATCTGAATAACTTAACAATTTAGGTGCTTGGCACCGCCACGAGTCTGGCACCGCCACGAGTCGTGGCACCACTAAACGAGTCTCTCAAACTCCGCGACATAAGGTTCGAAGGCTTCCATACTGGTGATCCAGGTCTGCTTATCGGTCAGATCCAGGCCGACCAGCGCCCCGGTCTCTTCGGAAGAGGACACTGTCGTTGCCGTCAGCATCTCATCATACTTCTTCATGAACTCAGGACCATCACTCAGAGCTTTTTTATAAAGTGCGACTGAGAACAAAGCCCCGAAGGCATATGGATAATTGTAGAAGCTTAGCGATCCTGAATAGTAATGCCCCTTGCAGGCCCACATATAGGGATGCAGACTATCTTCATCGAGGCCTTCGCCATAACCTTCAAGTTGAGCCCTGTGCATAATCTCCTGCAGGTCATCTGAGCGTAGGTTTTCGTTTGCAACCCGTTCAAAGACTTCTTTTTCAAAAAGAAAACGCGAGAGAATATCACAGCAGGACTGGCCGCTTCCCATCAGCAAGCTGTCCAGCAGACCAAGCTTTTCTTCCGGATCCTCGCTGGCCGCAATCTGCTCCAGCACAAAGTGGGTTTCGTTGAAAGTCGAGGCAGTCTCCGCTACCGGCATTGTGTAAGAGCGGTTGAGAGGCGCATGATCTTCAATGCGCAAACCGTGATAGGCATGCCCCAGTTCGTGGGCCATAGTTGTAATGGCGCTGTAAGAACCGTCGAAATTTGACAGGACCCGGCTTTGCCTGATGATGGCTAAATTGAAACAAAAAGCCCCGCCCACCTTATTTTCTCTGGGATAAAAATCGATCCAGTTATCCTCGTGGGCCTTGTCGATCAGCTCAGCAATCGGCGGGTGCAATTTTTCAAAAGATGACACCAGCATCTCTCTGGAGCCTTCGACTGTGTAACCGCTCGGCAGCTTGCCGATCGGTGCAAACATATCCGCCCAATGCAGTCTTTCCTGGCCGAAGTACTTGGCCTTGGCCTTGAAGTAACGGACAAAAATGTCTCTTTTCTCAATGATGGCTTCGATCATAGCGTCCAGGGTCTCGCGGCTGGTCCGATTGCTGAAGAGCGATTCATCCAGGGGACTGGCGTGCCCGCGTTTACCGGTCAGATAGAGAACCTGGCCCTTGATCGCATTCAGAGCACCGGCCAAAGACTTCTCCAGCTGCGGATAGAGGGAAAGTTCAGCCTCATAGGCCTTATGGCGGACATCCTGATCCGGATCATAAGCCAGATTGCGCAGCTCGGTCAAAGTTTTCTTTTCGCCGTCCAGGTCGGCGCTTGCAGTTGAAGTCAGCTGGTCAAAGAGGTTTTCCCAGGCACCGACGCCATAGATATCCAGGTGTGCGATCATCTCTTCCAGCCCGGCATCCAACAGGTAGCCGGCTGTCGCCTTACTTTCGCGCAGCATGAACTCATACTGTTTCAGTTTTTCCTGCTTAACAAGCTCATCGATATCCTGATCGGCAATCAGGCGCTTCAAAGCAACTTCAAAAGGTTGAAAACCCGCCATGATGCCCTGAATCCGATTCAGATAAGCAACGGTCTTGCTGATGCTGGTATCGGCATTCATGACCAGCGAAAAATACGCAGCCAGCCTGTAGACCAACTCGTACATCTCTTCAGACAGCTCGATTCCATCAATAATCTGATCTGCAGCATCTGCCTCTTTTTCAAAAAAACTGCGGCTGCCTTCTACCAATTTACTTAATCGACCAAAGTCCTCATCAATCCTCGGATCATCCAGACTCTCATAAAGTGGAGTCAAATCCCATCTACCATTTTCCTGCATCTTTCCCTCCTTTTAACGGTGCCAGGCACCCGACTTATACTTATTCCTCTTTCATTAACGGTGCCAGGCACCTAACTTATTAAGTTGTCTGTACTCTTGCATAAAATCGTGCCTGGCACCAAACTTAGTAGGCACCAAACTTAGTACCGGGCGAAAGCTCTCCGCCGCCGATAGCGACAATTTTCCCCATACTTATTCCTCTTTATTTGCTTCACGCTGAATTGCCAGATCATAGGCTTCCTTGCCGGTGACATGCTCAATTTCAATGGCATAAAACTGAACTCTGTTGCAGCCTGCGACTTTAGCTCTGCGCTCGGCTTCGGGAACAGGACTGGAATACTTAGTGGTGAAGGCATGAAAAACCTCCAGCCGTTCTTCCTCGTCAGCAATACGCACCTTCCCGAAAGCAATGACGCTGCGGAAGTAAAAAGTGTACTCCTCCGGTACTAATTTCGCTTCATCAATCACGGAAAAAGACACCTTGTCATTAGCCGTGATCGCGTCGATCTTGTGGCCCGAAGGAACGGAATGAAAGTAGATTTTGCCATTGTAGTAAATGTAGCTGATGGGGACGGAATAGGGATACTCGTCATCACCCTGGAGCGCCAGCGTACCATACTTGCCTCGCTCCAAAATGGAGTCGACTTCTTCCTTAGCTAATGATTGTTTCTCTTGTCTAACTTCTCTAAACATATGATTCACCTTTCATTATCAGGATTGAGATATTCATATTTTATAAAAACTATAACACATTGAATTTTGTAGGTGTGTCGGTGCCCGGTGTCGGTGCCAGGCACCTAAAAATTAAGTTATCGACAACTTTTGCATAGAATTGTGCCTGGCACCAAATTATTCAGTGCCAAGTTTGTTCAGCTTCAATTGCTTTAAGGATAGGTCCTTAAGTTTTCACGGATGTAGCAAATGCGCCGATTTTAGGGAAAAGCAAGCTGATTAGGTAAAATTCTAAATAGTAAAAAACTAAAATTTCTGTGAAAGAAGAAGGAGATAATACTATGCTAAATAAAGGTGATAAAGCGCCGGATTTCAGATTGAAAGATCAATACGGCGAAGAAATAGTTCTAAGTGAGTTAAAAGGAAAGAAGGTGCTGATCTCCTGGCATCCACTGGCATTCACATCCGTATGCACAGATCAGATGCGTTCTTTAGAAAGAAATTTTGAGCGCTTAAAAGCCGCCGGTATAGATGTTGTCCTTGGGGTATCGGTAGATGCCCAACCATCCAAGGCGGTGTGGGCAAAGGCAATCAGTGTTGAAGATACACTGATCCTGGCTGACTTTGAACCAAAGGGCGAAATATCAAAAGCCTACGGTGTCTACAATGAGAAGAGGGGCATAAGCGGACGGGCGAATATAATTGTCGACGAAGCCGGCTTCATCTCCTTTGCCAAAGAATATAAATTAAGCGAGCTGCCGGAC
>JAAYEX010000130.1 GCA_012728535.1 Clostridiaceae bacterium
ACACACACCCATATATTCTCTTAAACTGGACCGGTCAAATGCCGGATGTATTTACAATAATCCATGAATTAGGGCACGCCGCCCAGTCCGAAATTTCCAGAAAATCAAATAACATCACAAACGCCGGTCCGTCACTGTATTTCATTGAAGCTCCCTCAACTTTCAATGAAACTTTGATGTCACAATACCTGATTCGTAGCAGCGAGGATCCCGATGTGGAAAGGCAGGTCGCTGCACAAATGAGTTCAAACACCTATTACCACAACTTCGTCACTCATTTTCTCGAAGCTCACTGGCAGAGAGAAGTATATCGCGCTGTTGCAGATGGACAAGCTCTGACAGCTGATGATTTTGCCCGGCTCTTCCTGAACACCTTAAAAGAATTTTGGGGCGATGATGTCGAAATGACTCCGGGAGCGGAACGCACCTGGATGAGACAGCCTCACTATTACAGAGGACTCTACTCCTACACCTACAGTGCAGGTCTTACCATCGGCACTGCTGTCAGCCTTCGCATAGAAAAAGAAGGAGCAGTAGCAGTTCAGGACTGGCTGGATACCCTGGCTCTGGGCGGTACCAAATCTCCGCTTGAACTGGCCCGAGCAGCCGGTGTTGATATTTCTACGGACCAGCCCCTGTGCGACACTATCGCCTATATCGGTTCTTTAGTAGACCTGATTTAGACGGAAAGCTAAGAATGGCAATAAAAACAAGGGCCTTGTCGGGCCCTTGTTTTTATTATGCGATAATTTTCTTATTAGTCAGGATGCACCGGTCAGTTATCCAGGAATCTATTTAACAAAGCGTCATCGGACACCGTAATTACAATATTTTCTCCGGTGACATTTTCCGCTTTTGTGCCTGTTTCCTCAACAAAAAGGTCGCCCAGTCTGTAGATGGCTTTGCCGTCATCCCCCTTGCCGCTAGTGAGCGAAAGGCTCGTAAATTTAACATTGGTCAAAACGGAATCAGTGGATTTAATCGCCAGGAAAGCAGCATCAATCGAAATACCTGAATTAACATCAAGCTCAACTATTGCGTTCTCAAAAATTACATTTTCAATCTCAGCACCATTCAACTCATTAAAGAGAGCAATATCCTTGTGCTTATCCTGGTCCATCTTTTTGCTCTTTAATCTTAACTTGATATTTTTCAGTGTGTAACCATTGCCCACGATTTTGCCTGAGAAGGAATCCGCCATGGCCAGAGTTTCACCGGCAAAGTCAATGTCGTTCATGATTATATAGCCATCAATTTCATTGCCGGATTTATCAATACCGAGGAAACCCGTCTTGCCCAGCGCCTTCAGGTCAGAAGCCTTGGATACCTGGATATAGCGGCCATCCGAGTATTTCAGGTAAATGATTCTGTTTGCAGCATTTTCCATATAGTAGCTGATTGACTCTTCATAAATGGCATCCTTGGCTGCACGTATCTCTGATAACGCCGTCTCATCCTCAGTCGTAAGAGCATAGCCCAGCTTATTAATAAAGAGATCCGAAGTATCATATTCCGTTTCCTGATCCTCTTCAGGCTCTACGTATTCAATCTCTTCAAAATAATCAGGAAAGAGTTCAAAAAGTTGAGCATAAACCTCCTCATTACTCAGAATCGGCTCACGAAACTCAAATTCGCCAAAAGGAAAGGGAATCGTAAGTTCAGAGTTGGCATAATAGCCATCAAATGTCTTGCCCGGCTTTGCTATAAGAGCCTCAGCTGCCGGCGTCAGAGGTTGAATGGCATCATTGCCCGTAATATCTTTGGAAAACTTGACCTCATCCGTCTCGGGGTCGACATATTTCACCTTGCCCTGAGGAATCCAGCGGGCATAAATGGTCATGTCTTCTTCAACTCGGTCAGTATCAAAGTCCCAGCGATTTTCCTCTTTGAACAGATAGCTAATACTGCCGTCTTCTGCCACAACATCTTCCTTGTCTGTGTACCAACCGACCAGGATGTAGCCGTCACGAATCGGTTCAATCAGCATATTAGTAGACCCGGAGGGCTCAAACAGATAGGAGTTCTTCATATAGAAAGTCTCCCTTACCTCACGGTTATTGACAACGCCGCCCAGAGCGTTGTAGGTCACAAGACAGTCATAACCCCAATCTCCGGGATTTGGCGGTTTTCCTGTGGTAGCACAGCCCCCCAGAAAAATGCTCGCGGCCAGGATCAGGATAAGCAGGATAAACGGTTGTCGAAAGCTGTTCTTCTTCATGTATGATAATCCCTCCATACGGGTCATTTTAAAGTTTATTTAAACCATACCTTGATGCAAAACAAGATAAAAAGCGCAAAGCCGCCGAAAACGATGAGGCCGAACAAAAGGTAGCCGGAAATAACTCCCAAAAAAACACTGGCACGTTCACGAAATGTTAATTCGATTTCGTGCTCATTCTTCTTCTCCTTAAGCTTCTTAGATTTGCGCCTTGAGAGAAGCGAGCTTGGCATACCGTCAACACTCATATCAGCAATAACTCTGCCATCATCGAAAAATTCTTTTTTTCTATCTTTTTTTTCCAAGTGGTCCTTCCAATCAATCCTGGCTATAAAGGTGGCAGGCTACAAAATGGCTGTCTTCATATTCCTTGAACTTCGGTGCAATCTCGGCACAGATAGGCATAACACTGGGACAGCGGGTTCTGAACTTGCAGCCGGAAGGCGGATTCACAGGACTGGGAATATCGCCCTTCAGAACGATCCGGTTCATCTTGATATCCGGGTCAGAAACAGGAACCGCCGACAGCAAGGCCTTGGAATAAGGATGCATGGGGTTGGCGAAGACTTTCTTCTTATCCCCCATCTCCATCATATTACCCAGGTACATGACTCCTACCGTATCGGAGATATACTCTACAACTGACAGGTCATGCGAGATAAAGAGGTAGGTGTAGCCAAACTCCTCTTGCAGATCCTTAAGGAGGTTGATGATCTGAGCCTGGATGGAAACGTCCAGCGCACTCAAGGGTTCGTCGGCGATAATAAAGCGAGGATTCAGGGCTACTGCACGTGCGATACTGATCCTCTGCCTTTGTCCGCCGGAGAATTCATGCGGATAGCGGTAAAAATACTGAGGCTGGAGACCGCAGTCATTCATTATCTTCAGGATGTAGGACCTGTAGCGGTTTTTGGGAACAAGATGATGCTCCTTGACCGCCTCTCCGATAATCTCACCGATGGGTAGGCGTGGAGAGAGGCTGGAGTAGGGATCCTGAAAGATCATCTGCATCTCAGGCCGCATCTTCCGCAAGGCTCGTTTTGAAACTTTGGCAAGATCTTGTCCGTCAAAAAGGACCTGTCCACCTGTAACATCGTGGAGGCGGAGAATGGTCCGTCCCACCGTGGTTTTCCCACAGCCCGATTCCCCGACCAGACCCATAGTGGTACCGCGCTTGATGGTGAAGGAAACGTCATCGACCGCCTTCACAAAGACCCGGCCCTTGCCCAAAGTAAAATTAGAGGTCGGATAATATTTCTTGAGGTTATTGACGACGAGGATGTTGTCTTCCAACTTATTTTCGACTAGCTTTTGATCAGTCATCATTTTCTACCTCAAACTCTCTAGAACATCTTCTTCATGTAAAACATCATCACCGTACAAGAAGCAGGAAGCCGAGTGGTCATCGCCAAAGTGTGTGATATTCGGATAATGTTCATGACATATAGGCATAGCCTGTTCGCAACGGTTACAGAAATAACAGTGATCCGGCATATTGATGGGGTTGGGGACCTGACCCTTGATACTGTAAAGTCGGTCACCCACGGTCTCCCCTCCCGGTTTGGACTTCATAAGCCCAACTGTATACGGGTGTTTGGGGTCGTGGAATATTTGCCTTACCGTCCCCTGCTCAATGATCCTTCCTGCATACATGACAACAACATAGTCGGCCATTTCAGCAATCACGCCCAGATCATGCGTAATGAACATGATACTGCCGTTAAATTCATCCTTGATATCCCGCAAAAGTTCCAGAATCTGTGCCTGGATGGTCACGTCCAGGGCTGTCGTCGGTTCATCTGCAATCACCAGCCTGGGATTGCAGGCCAGAGCCATGGCGATCATCACACGCTGGCGCATACCGCCTGATAGCTCATGGGGGAAGTTGTTGTAGATCTTCTCAACGTCTGCTATCCCGACAAGATGCAACATCTCTATGGAGCGCTCTTTGGCCGCCTCGGCGGTCTCCCGCTCCTTATGAACCAGAAGAACCTCATCCAACTGCTCCCCGATCTTGAAAACAGGATTCAGACTGGTCATGGGTTCCTGGAAGATCATAGCGATGTCCTTGCCCCGGATCTTAAGCATCTGGTCCCGAGGCATACGGGCAACATCATAGGTCTTGCCGTCACTGGCCTTGTAGCGAATACTGCCGGATACGATCTGGCCTGTGGGCGCCTGAACTAATTGCATAAGAGAGAGGCTGGTAACAGATTTACCGCAGCCGGATTCCCCGACCACACCGACAATTTTTCCTTGCGGAATGTTGAATGTGACGCCGTTAACGGCCTTGACCGTTCCGACATCAGTAAAGAAGTAAGTGTGAAGTTCATCGAACTCCACAACATTGTTCGGATCCTTCATCTGGGTCAGATATTCTGATTCAGGAACATTTGTACGAGCCTTCTCGCGCTCGAAACGCTTGATGATCCGATTGTTATCCCGGCTGATCTGCCGTTCTTCTCGCACGGTCAAATAGACGGAGTCGTCAATACCTTCTATCTTCTTGCGCTGAAATAACTTAATCCTTGCCAAAACCGTCACCTACCTTTTCATTCTGGGATCAAAGGCAGCCCGAAGTCCGTCGCCCATGAAGCTAAAGCC
>JAAYEX010000017.1 GCA_012728535.1 Clostridiaceae bacterium
AATGCATCCCGTATCTCAGACTGAGAGAATACATGGCATTCAGGTTGATACTGATGAAAGCGCATTTTTCTGATACCGGAGACATTTGATCTTCACGTAGAAGTGTTTCCAGATAATATAGATTATACAAATCTGTCCACTCATCGTGTTCGTAAAGATACCTTAACTTATTTTCCATATCCTTGCGGTCAGATATGTCGAAGATAATACCCTCAAGAGCTTCAACTGTTCCATCCTCGTTAAAAACGCCTTCTCCCATTTCCATAACCCATTTACGGGCCCCGTTGCCGTCAATTATTTCGTACTCGCTATGAAAGCGTTTCTTTTGGTCAAGAGCATCTTTCCAATCCTTCCGTAAGCGCTCACGGTGTTCGGGTGCAATAAGTTCATTGTAAGAAAATTCACTATTATTTAACAGGCTTTCCGACCGGCACCCGCACAGAGCATAACAGCCCGAAGAAACAAATTCCATGGTCCAGTCTCGATCGTATTTACACCTAAAGGCCATTCCCTGAAGGTTAGAAAGCAGTACGGACTTGCTGCGTTCGCTCTCTCTTAGCATATTGTTGGTTCTTTTTTCTTCATCAATATCCTGCATTAAGACAGCATAATGGAAGCCATCTTTTCCCAGAAAATGAAGCGTAACCGAGATGATATGCACCCATTTATATGAACCATCCGGCATTTTAATACGTTTATCAAACGAATAGTTATCGATCTCGCCTCTCATCAGCGCCTGGAAAAGCTCTGTTTCTTCAGGCAGATCATCAGGATGAGTTATGGCATTCCAACCGGCACTCATCAGCTCCTCTTCTGTACTGTCACAAATTTTTAGAAATTCAGGATTATAGCTGAAAAGTTTATTAGCCCCACCCAGGTCAGAATCCTCATCAAGTGAAATTCCGATTCCTATAGGCACCTGTTCAAAAATCGTCTCAAGGATCATCGATTGATCCTGAGCCTCTTTCTTGATTCTTTCCTGGCATTTTATCATCTCCGCATGTATGCGTATTTTTGCTTTTAGAAATTCAAGATTAAGAGGCCTCTGACTACAGTCAACTATTCCCAGTGCTAGATCTTCTACCACTTTTTCACGCTGGTCACAGTCACTCAGAATAATAGTGCGTAAATACTTATGCCTCTCGTCAGCCTTTAAAAATCTCAGAAGTTTAATTTCGTCAAAAGTCGGTGTATCCACATCGAGCAACATCAGATAGATATCTTCATGCTCCTCAAAGGCCAGTTTAACTTCTTCTTCACTAGATGCAATCATCAGGTTAAATTCGCTTAAGGATTCAGTAATCTTTTGGCGGTCTTCTGCTGAATTGCTAACTAGCAAAATGTTAATCGGCATCTAGTATTCTCCCGGCTTCGAATAAATCTAAATCTATTATTAATAATATTTAGTTCCCCAATGCAACTCTTACTCGCCTTGTATACGCCATGGGAACTGGATATTTTTCAATTATACAACAATCATCCACAAAATCTACAAGTTCTTTAGTGAAAAACCAAATATAGCCTGTCTTTATAGCACTTGTAACGATTTAGTAATGATTGTATATATACTCAGAATAGATCATCGATTGCCCCCGATACTGCTGGAATATCCGAGGGCAATCTATTTTATTTAGCCCGCCGTAATATCGCCTTTTTTTACTTAAGCGCATCCAGCCTGGCCTGCAGACCCAGTTTAGTCTCAAGATCCTGATCACTCGGCAACACATCAATAAGTACCTGAGCAGCAGCTATAGCCGGAGTTAATATGTCGCGACCTGAAGCATGAATGGTACTGGCTTTTTCTGCCTCCTGCACTCCCGACACTGCCATTGCAATGGTCAGAATCTTACAAAACTGTGCCCTGGTTGTAACGCCCTGGGGTCTGAATGTACCATCCGAGTAGCCCTTAAT
>JAAYEX010000005.1 GCA_012728535.1 Clostridiaceae bacterium
AAAGCCATCTTCGCCGGAAGTCGCCGGGTCATAGTAGGTGTCAGCGATGACTACACGATTACCCTCGTCTATAGGAGAAATGCCTATCCACCAATCACCGGTTTCCAAATCTGCGTCAAGGAAATAGCCATCGATTGTTTCGAGAAGGTATTCGTCACCTCTTACTGTAGTCTCAACGATATCTTCCTCAGCACCTTCAAGTCTGATTGACAACCTGCCATTACCTTCTTCATCAACATCGATCATCATTAAAGCATCAAATACTTCATCTTCAGTATCATCCTCCGGCTGCCAAAAACCATAATATTCGGTCAACCAGAGATAGCCATACCACTTGCCGTTCCATACAGTCTGAACCGCGGCTTCCGGCTCAGTCGGCTCAGGTTCCGGCTCATCCGGATCATCAGGCTCAGTATCCACCGGGACAACCGTCTGCGGTACAGAACCTTCCTTATACAGGGTGATCTTCATTCCTGTAGACATATAGTCGTCAATCACCATCTGCGTTCCCTTAATCACAGCTGTTAGAAAAGTATTACCCTTTTGGCTGATGGATAAAATATCTCCTTTTATGCTCCAATCAAAGCTACCTTTTTTTCCATCGGTGACGACTTTACACTTGCCTCCTTCCAGAAGCTCAATCTCAAAGCCAATTTCGAATATTTCATCCGCAGGAGATTCCTCACCAAACATCTCAACTACTGCTGCCTGCCATAATCCGAGATTCAGATCATTCGATGCAGGCGGTTTTTTATCTTTTGCGCAAGCTGCAAACAGGAGTAAGGCCATGATCATAGCCAGCAGCTTCACAAAACGTCTCCTCTTAAGCTTCATTTGTCTCTCCTTGCTACTTCCCAATTTTTTTAAATAAGTGATTCCAGTTTTGAGAACAAGTATTTAACACTTGTATCATAAAAAAGGAAATCATCGATTCTCTTGCTCTGTTTAGCTTGTATCGCAGCACGCCGCGATGCCACATCAGTTTCAGAGCATAAGAGCAATTGCCTTATCTGCGGCAGATTCATTCTGATCTCGTCCGAGATTAGAAGGCATTTTTCCGCAGATTTGTAGCTACCCGATTCGGGCACTTCCAAGATTACTATTCTAGGTCTGTATTTAATTGCGCTATCGACAGCCGACGTATAGTCAGATTCAGCTAAAAAGTCAAAGCGATCATTGGCTTTTGACTGGGCGATTATTGAATCCGAGACTATCTCCCGGCTCATAATCAATAGAACCTTTTTCTTGTCCATGATGAACAGCCTTCCTAATAATATGCAGCTCACACTTATATGCGGCTTTTGTGCAGGAATATATCTGGACAAATTTTAGCGGGAAGAGCTTTCGCCATCTTCCCGCTTTTTTTTGAGCTATTTTGTTTTTGTCAGGTCGTAGGCAGGACGGAGGGGTTCATCCGAATCCATAACCAACTTGTCTCCGGAAATAGAATAATTGTAAGCAATTTCATTGTCCCAGTATGACATTTTGATCTTGACTGTGCTGTCATCAACAATAGTGTAGGTGCCGGTATCTTTAATACCGTATTCATCCTCAGTGTCACAGCCGCCTTTTCCGTCGAACTTGAAGGTAATGCCTGTCGAATCCCTCAGACCTTCCCAAGTCCCTTTCAAGGCATCTCCGCCGCCGCCGCCACAGGCAGCAAGAAGCAGTGACAAGAGCATAATCATGGACAACAATACTACTGCAGTTCTTTTCTTAGTCATTAGTTTACTTCCTTTCTAAAAGGTTCAAATTTTATCCCGCTTAAGATTAGCACGCTGCAGTTTGGCTTGCCCTACCCCGAACGGGTAGTTTTCACATGATAGAGTTGTGAGCTCAGTCGTCTATAAGAAATATTACAACTTCAATACCAGGGATTAATCCAACCGTTTGATATCATGTAAAAGGCTAATTCGACGGCTTTGGAGAAACCGGTTTTGGCCAGCATATTTGATTTATGGTACTTTACCGTATTTTCACTGATGAATAATTCCTCAGCTATCTCTTTGCTCGTCATGTGTTTGCACATCAGGCGCAGGACTTCCATTTCCCTTTCAGTCAGAGGGGCTTCCCCCTTAGGCATGGGGATGGCCTTTCCTTCAGGGAAGCATTTAGCGCCTTGCATCACGGCCCTAATAACCTCTATAAAGTAGTCAAGGCTTTTACTTTTAAAAATAAAAGCATCTGCACCGAATTCTTTTGCCCTGGGCGCATAGGTTATTTCATCAAAACCCGACATGACGATGATTTTCATGTCAGGATACTTGGTCCTTAATTCTCTGGCGGCGTTGAGACCGGATGCTCCACCTTCTGTACAGACATCCATCAGAACCAGATCCGGACGCAGGCGCTCAGTGTAAATGTCGGCATGGGCTGCAGATGGGATACTGCCTACTACCTCAAAATTACCGGCATGCTCGAGGGCATAACTTAAAGAATCACACATAGATTCATGGTCATCGACTATAAGTACTTTATAGTTCACATCTCTCCTCCGGGTACTTTGACTGTTAAAGCAAAGCACTGATCAAAAACTACATCAAGTTCGCCACTATAGGGCTCCACCATATTTCTCATGGCTCCGATTCCGCCACCCTCTATTATAGGTCGGGAAGGCAAATCACCGTTATTAATTATCATCAATTGATGACCTTCCTCTTCCCCGGTTATCTTCACGGATATTTCAGTAGCAAAACCGTGCCGCACCGCGTTGGTGACGCTCTCTTTTATTATATCAGCGAATATTCGACTTATTTTCTCGTCTGACGGCAGTTCTCCCTCCTGGTTAATACTCACACCTATAGAGGCAAAAGCCTGGCTAAGACCATCAAGCTCTTCTTCCGGAGAAGGTGAGCTTTGTTCCGCTTTCAAATCATCAAGAATGCCCCGAGAAAGGGAGTTCAGCAAATTGTGATCTAGAGTATCTCCGTTGTGGATACTTCGTAGCAGCAAAGACAGTCGTTGACCCAACACTTCGTGTGCACGCAATTTAGCGTTTCTAACTACTCTCTCTCCACTAAGGAGCTGAAGGTTATCTATAGATTCTCTTAAATATTCTGATTTAACCTTAAGCTCCGCTTCTTGTCTTTGCAGCTCGACTGTCAGATTCCATTGGCGGGTAATATCTGTTGCTGCTAGCTGAAAGTAGTCCTTACCTTTGATCTTCAGCTTACTGAGGCTAAAGATCCACACAGTCGCATCGGGCAGATGAAGAAGAATCTGGTCTTCGAACTCCTCTCTTTGCATACCTGGCTCCAGCTCTCCTGAAATCAGGTAATCATAAAACTCCTTTGCATTGCGCTGCAACTTCCCGCTTATAGCATTCATCAGTCGAAGCATCTGTTCATTTATCAGCAGTATGAGGCCGTCGGGCTCACTAAATAGGACAGCAGTATGTATTGAATCGATCGTGTTTTTAATTGATGAAGCTGAAATTCTGCTGCGTATTTCCTTTAGTCTCCTCAAAGAAAGAACAATGCCACGGAGTAGCAGCAGCAAAATCGCTGCGAAAAACAGATAAGCAAAGCTTCCGGTCAATCTTGATTCCAGAAAAGGGAGCAAGGGAAAAGAAAGTATAATTATAAACAGCGAGGAAGGCTTTCTGACTATCGCGGTCAGCAGCAGCCCGGTCAAAGTGATCAGAACAAAGGCCACACTGCGTAAAACTACATATGCAATAGGAGCAATAATGGTGGTGTCATAAGAGTGTATCATCTGTCCGTGCATAAGAGTAAAAACAACTATGGCAAACAGCACAAAAACTTCCATGATACTCTCCAGAAGCAAGCTGTAACTTCGTGGATATCTGAGTAAACTTAAAATTGTGAGTATGGTCTGAGAAAGCACACTGAATGCCAACATTAAGGTAAGAATGTATTTCAGTGCATCAGGCCAGGATAAAAACCACATCATTTTACTCACCACCCAAAGGAAATGTCAGACTGATACCAACAACGCCATCCAGATCTTTACAGGCAAAACTTCCACCTGAGGAGATAATAGCGTCGCTCAGATCTTGATCCGGTTCAAATTGGCTCAGGTCTTCCGAGGCTATAAATCGCAGCACAATCTGTCCTTCTTCTTCGAGCAGATACAAGAGGATATGTGGGTTTTCAGTCTGTGCCGTCCAGTCTATTACAGAATATGCAAACTCATATAATGAACGTGCCTGTTCCGCTGAGACAACTTCTTTAAGACTGCTGTTGACCAGAATTTTCACTCCGACATAATGTGCAATTTCCGCTAACTCTTCGACATAGACAGTCAGTTCATTGGCAGAAATAAATCCGGTTTCCTGTTTCCGAAAAAAGAGATTGCTACTTCTTTTAACGTAGCAAAGCAGCAGGGCTATGCGCCCGTTCTCTCGGGATTTCTCCTTTGAACCAGCCAGATTTTCAATCATTGAAGAAAGTCGCAGAAGATCTGCTTCAATTACTTCTTTCAGTGCGGCCATGACTCTAAGTTTTGCACTTTCCTCGTCCAACTCCCGTCGGATCTTTTCTTCTTCCAGAATGGCATTAGCCAACTTAAGTTTTTCCATCGATTCCTTTATTTGTCGATGCAGAAAATTTAAGTTGCTGATATCTTCCTGCCACTGAGCATAACCTCCGGTAATTTCCTTAGAAAATACCAGAGTATCCCTATTTGCCCGTACCGACTCAGGGAAAGCTGCGAGGGCAGCTTGTTGCAATTCCAAGTCGAATTGAGGCGCATTGGCGGAAGCAAGAACAAGCTCTCCCTCCCAATTAAGAATCTGCATATTCAGAGACGAATGCGTAAACAAACTTGAATACTTGTTATTAATCTGTACCAACCCGCTTTGCATGCTGATTTCCAAAAAAATGAGACTAAGAATGCCAACCACTGTCGTGTAATCACTTTCCCAGAAAATCGGAATACGCGTAATATACCCGACTGCGTAAATGAGTAGGATTGAGCAAAAAATCAGCGGGAAAATAAAAGCTTTTTTGCGCGGTAACTGACTGCTCTTAATCAACAGCATGACGATTGCCGCAATTAGTTCTGCAACCCAGGTCAGCGTGATGATGTAAAAGACAGGACCATAGGAATAATCCGTTGCGTAGGTCGGACTGGCCGAATCAAATCGAAATACTAAATTATGCAAATCGTTGGTATGTACAAAAATAACCAGAATTGAGTTCCAAAGAGCAATGGCTGTCAAAGCCTTATTGCTAACAGGCTGATCATCCATCTTATCGCTCCGCCAAACCAGCCAGAGGAGTAATACCGGCAATGCCATCTGAAAGATGTAATAGCCATACCAGAGATAGCGATTCAAAATACTTGCGGGAATCTGATATTTTATCAGGCGAACTATAATCCAACCTAACAAAACCGTGCCGGTTAAAAATAGAATCCGTTTAATTCGTTGGCGCATGGCACGACTGATGATGGAAGCCAGCCATATGACGACAAAGATAATATAAAGCAAAGGAAGCAGCTGGTGCTCGCGATTATCTGCTGAACTGTACAGGCGTGTTCTAAGCACGTTACGCCGAAATATTTTACTAACATCCTGGCTAAGCTTATTAAAATGATTATAATCTTCCAGCTGAAAAGCAGATGAGTAGTCGGCTCTCGGATAATACTTACTATCATAGTCTCCATTAGGCAAAACTAAACCTGCCGTCAGCATGACAGGCTCTACGTCAGCTCGGAAGCTTAGTTCCTCTTTGGAGAGGATACCTTTCTCAAAGCTAAGGGTACCTTCCTGTGGTACCAGTATTTCCATGTTGCGGCCATTCCTTAACATTGCGGCAGCTTGGTAATCGAAACAAATAACAAGAGGGGCCGTAAGAGTGCTGAGTTGCAGCCGCTCCTTGTACTGTAAACCCCTTAGCAAACTTACAGCACTGTCAAGACTATAGTTTTCGCCCTCCAAACCGTATGAAATAGCAGACATTATTAGCTGCGTATACGGCTGTTCATAAAAGAGAGCAACATCTTCCTTAACA
>JAAYEX010000131.1 GCA_012728535.1 Clostridiaceae bacterium
AAATTCAACTCGCAGAACGGCGAAGTATACATGTTCTATCTGAGGAAGCTCAACCAGAAACTTGGTGAGATCCTCTATGGCATGCCCATAATTGAAGACTCCCGCGTAGCCTACAAAGAAACGCGCATGTCTGAATTGGTCGCCATCAGACACATTCTGGACAACTATCGGAATCTGGTTTTGCAAGTCCGTGTTGGTGCTACCGATTTTTCCTCAAACTTTGGTGTACGCCGCGGAGTTGATCACTCCATCTATGACATTCTCACTGTAAGAGAGATTTTAAGCGATATTCTCAACGTCTTTTCACGAAACAATGACTACGTACTCTCAGGACCCGTCTGGGAATATTTTCGGGCCAGCAAGGATATGATGTTCGAAGAGCTGCCCTCGCACGACGCAGAGGAAGATTTCTTGCTTAAACATGAGCTCATTGTTAATCCTGAGATCGACGGATTGCTTCGGGAAGTCATCCTTGACAAAGCAAACGGCTTTGTTGGCCGCACCGTCATCCACCCATCTCACGTCAGATATGTGAATGCCCTGCAGGCGGTGACGAAAGAGGCGTACACCGACGCTGTCAGTATTTTAGAGAATACCGAGGGTGGTGTTTTTAAAGGTGAAAGCGGGAATAAAATGAATGAGGTAAAGCCACATAGCAGTTGGGCCCAAAAACTTTTCATGCGATCCCGTGCTTTCGGCGTCATTGAAAATGAAAATGATTATAATGAACTTTATTCAAGTGAGGACGATTGAGTGACGCCTGATGAAAAAATACTGCAGACTCCTCTTTCTAAGGACATAGTCAAAGACTTGCATGTCGGAGACAAGGTTTTGATTTCCGGAAAAATTTACTGTGGTCGTGACGCAGTTCTACCTCAGATCGCTCAGCTGGCGGTGAACGGAAAACTTGCTGATTACGGAATCGACCTTGAGGGCAGTGTGATTTTTCATTCAGCAGTGAGAGCGGCAGGTCTTGGCCCGACTTCCAGCAATAAGCTGGAGATTGAGGAAAATATGCCGTTGTTGGCCCATGCAGGTGTCAGGCTGCATCTGGGCAAGGGAGAGATCAGCTCTGATACTATTTCCCGTCTGGCTGCAGACGATTCAGTTTTTGCTGTCATACCTCCGGTCACGGCAATTTTGACAAAAAATATCCTGACGCAGAAAGTTGCAGCTTTCCCTGAATTGGGCATGGAAGCCTTTTTCGAGCTTGAAGTAAAAGATTATCCGGCCGTTATCGCTGCTGCACATAATGAGAGTATCTACACAAGGGATTGAGCATGGTTTCTTATTCATCAATTGTAAATAAAGTCAGTGATACACTGGTGCGATCTGCTTCCACTATGACTGACGATCATAAACTGGCTCTGAAAAAAGCGATTGCTGCTGAAGAAAATGAAAACGCCAGATGGGCTATGGAACTGATTCTGCAAAATGCTGATACAGCGGCAGGTCAGCTGTCGCCGCTCTGTGACGATACCGGCATCCCGCATCTGGTTTTGGATATTGGTGAAAAGCAGTCTATCAGCGGCAGCCTGATCGATTCGATCTACGAGGGCGTGCGCCAAGGTTTGCAGCTCTTGCCCGGTCGGGCTATGGCCGTCAGGGGAGATGACGAGGAACGACTGGATCAGTCGGCCGGCCTTGATAACGATCCGGCTGCAGTAGAGCCTGCACCCCTGCTTGTACGCAGGACTGAAGGGGATGTCCTTAAGCTGCATGTTTTGATGCTTGGAGGCGGACCTGCTATCAGAGGCATGACCTACAGAGTATTTCACCAGCATAGCGTGGAAAAAGTGATTGATGAGATTGTTGCACGCGCGACTGAAGGTACAGGTTTGCTCGGCTGCACACCCAGCACATTGGCGATAGGCATCGGCCGCTCACAATATGAGGCCGGTTCCCTGATGCTGGAGTCTCTGATTGACGGAAACTTTGCGGAGCAAAGCGAGCTGGAGCGGGAGATTACAACACGTGTTAACGCCAGCCGGACCGGTGCACTGGGACTGGGTGGACAGACAACCGTCCTGGCCACTTTTATGAAAATCGGTCCCCAGCGAGCTAGCGGTGTCAGAGTTGTCAGTATCAGACCCTGTTGTCTCTACGAACCACGTATTGCCTCTGTGGATTTACAAGGTTAAAGTATTTGCATGGCTAAAGTAAGTGTAATTGTACCTGTATACAATGCTGAAAAGACACTGGAACGGTGCCTGAATAGTATTTTGGGGCAGACCTTCAGTGATACTGAACTTGTCCTGGTCAACGACGGCTCACAGGATTCCAGCCTGAA
>JAAYEX010000018.1 GCA_012728535.1 Clostridiaceae bacterium
AAATTACTTATGAACCCGGCACCTACGAAGGTAAGGCAGCTAAAAAAATAGCGATCGATCTTCTGAGTAACCACTCACACAGATTTTTGCCACCCTATTCCGTTATTCGGTTGATCCGGCGCGACATTCTGGAACAACCACGCCTGCGCTATACGGAAGGTATCATTCGAAGTGAAGACTATCTCTTTACCACCGAACTTCATTTTCGGATTGAAAAATTATGTTTGATTACAGATCAACCTTTGTATTATTACATTGATAGCGATACTTCGATAACAAATAGCTTTGTTGTTTCTTATTGGCAGATGGTCAGAAGGATCAATGAGATTTTGTTGAGCAGACTGCCTGAAGATGATGCAGTTAAGCGAGGACTTGATACTGTTTTGATCTATCGTTCTCAGATAGCCTTTAGCAATGCAAGCAGAGCTGGAAATATAAAGGATTTTAACGCGGAACTTTCATCTATATTACGGGATAAGACCCTTTTCACAGCCATAGATGCTCTCGGTTTCAGGGAAGGGGTTGAACGGTTTAAGGCCTATTATCTTTTCCTGCGCCTGAGACTTAAACCGTTGATCAGATTCCGTTATTATATGAAGTATCGTCAAAACAGGAGAAGAAATTAGGCGGCTCGCAGCAGATATGGAATTTAAAGGTAGAAACAAAGCGATAAGTAAGCGCACTATAGACACGACGGAACTCTCTATTGCGCTCTTTGTACTCTTATCTTTTACGGTGCAATTTTTCTCGCACATGCTTTTCTCAAGTACACTTCTGCTCGCAGCTTTATTGGCAACCGGTCTGACCATCATATTTTTGAATGCTCATAGAACAATGACGTATAATCTGAGTACCGCCATGTGGGTAGTTGCATTTCTGATTATAGCTGTAAGTATATTAAGACCTTCTTATGCCATGGGATTCAGAGTAAACAAGTATGTAGATCTCTGCGTATTTTTTGCGAGCATTATCTTGTTAGCTTTTTCAGGTAATAAAAGTGAAAGCTTTTACTTGAGTGGAAAAATCATTATCATTTTTTCACTCTACTATGCGATTTCTGTCTGGATACAAATCCTATTTCCTTCTTTGTACAATGTATTTATTCGTTTTATGACTGAGACCAATCAGCAACAAATACTGGAGAGAGTTAGTCGAGAGAGAATATATACAGGGTTTACTTCCAACCCCGGTTATACAGCAGGTTACATTATCAGTGGTATACTTCTCCTCTTTAGCAAGAGCAGGGACATCGTACCAAACAAAACAAAGAAACTGCTTTTGATTTTATTTCTTGTTCTTTCTCTTTTAATGACCGGCAGACGAGCACATACTTTATTTTTACTGCTGGCTCTTGCAGCTGTTTATGTTTTCCCTTATAAAAGGCATCAATTCTTCAGAAGAATCAGCGTGCTGCTCGCAATCGTTACAGTCCTTCTGCTTTTCGTGTTTATGTTCAGAGATTCATTGATGCAAATTCCTTTTTTTGACCGCATTCTCAGGACGATCACCAACCTCTCAAATGATAGTGATATCAGCTCCGGCACCAGCAGAATTGCCTTATATTCCCACGCTTGGAAACTGTTTCTGGCTAATCCCTGGTTTGGCATCGGTTGGGGCAATTATCGATATACAACTATTGGTAATGTCACAAGAATGACAGAGATGGAAGCACATAACATTTATTTACAGTTGCTGACGGAGACGGGAATAACAGGATTTTTGCTGCTCATATTGCCTATGATATCAATTTTTATTGTCACCTTGGTCGGGATAAGAAGACTAAAAACTGAAGAAAGAGATAACTGGTTTCCTTTGCTCAGTTACTCTTTGGCATATCAGGTCTTTTTTCTTTTATACGGTATGACCGGGAATCCCTTTTTCGATCCGAGCTTCTTAATGATGTATTTCTTCTCCTGTGCTATTCCTATGGCCTTTATTCGCTTTCGACAACAGGGAAAGCTTTTTGAGCAAAAGAGAAATGTAAGTGACAGATTTTTTGAAAAATCGAAGGAACAAACTATGGCTTTCTGAGCCTGGTATAGTGAAGGATAAATGAATGAACATTGTGCTTGATGCATATCTGGATAATAATCTGGGCGATGATTTGATGATTAAAATATTAGTCAAGCACTTCCCCCAGCATGAGTTTTTCCTCTACAGCAATTCTTCCGCTGTTAAGAACACTTTCCATGGAATTGAGAATATCACTGTAAAAAGAATTGCAGAAAGAAAGTTAGATTTTAAGAAGGCCGATGCTTATGTGACGATCGGGGGTTCGCGCTTTCAGCTGGTAAGTCTGAAACAGAAATTTTGGCGTTTGAACAGGTTGAAGCAGTTAAGCCGGTTGAAAAGACAAAAGATAAAGATTGCAACAATAGGTTCGAACTTCGGTCCTTTCTCCGGCAAATTTGCAGTGAAGCTAGCGGAGTGGGAATTAAGGAAAAACGACCTTGTTACCGTGAGAGATAAGGAAGCAGCAGATTTCTTGCATCAGTTTAAAAACGTGGATAATTATCACTTGGCGGATGACATTGTCTACAATCTCGATTCTATCTATTCGCGTAATTATCCTCAAAAAAGCGGCTTGGGTATTTCTGCTTACAGATCAATACGGGCACCGGAATACAATTTTGAGAATTATAAATACTTAGCTGCTTTAGCTGATCAGTATATTCGGAAAACGAGAAAGACGGTCAAACTTTTCGCTTTTGACTCAGAAAATGAAAATGATGTTGTGGCAGCTCTCCATATTTATGATCTGGCCGAAGAAAAGGATAGTTACGAAATCATCCCGTATTTGGGGGCCGAAGAGCATTTCTTGCAGGAGTTTGAAGCTTGCGAAAGGATAGTTGCAATCAGGTTCCATAGTGCTGTACTGGCAGATATTTTCGAGATTCCCTTCTTACCTGTTGCTTACTCCAACAAAATGAGTAATTTTCTGAACGACCGGGGCTATGCAGGACCTGTGACGGAGCTAAAAGATATGAATAGGGATTTGTGCGTAGATACTTTGGCCGAGACAATCATCAACGGCGGAGAATTATTTTCTGATTTTACTTACGATCATCACAATGCCTCTGTTCATTTTGATGAGCTGGAGAAAATTTTGAACTCAAAATAGTCAAATTGATGAAGTGAATTCATGTGAAGACTTTGATTAGATTAGGAAAATAAATGGCAGTTAATCAGCGAAAAGCAGGTGCGACATTAACTTATATCCAGATGGGAATATGCTTTGTTGTCTCGCTTATTTTCACGCCCGTCCTATTGCGTTTGTTGGGCCAAAGCGAATACGGTTTATATGACTTAGTTGCCTCTGTTGTATCTTATCTCGGTGTTCTGAATTTTGGTTTCGGCAGCGCTTATATGAGGTATTTCTCACGCTACAAAGTCGATGAAGAAAAGGACAAGCTGGCCACTCTGAACGGTATGTTCCTGATTGTCTTTTCTGTCTTAGCTTTAGTGGCGGTTGTTGCGGGCTTTATATTAGCCCAATATACAGATGTGGTTTTCGGTAATAAGCTGAACCCGGCGGAGTTGGCAAAAGCGGAATTCCTCATGTATATCCTGGTGCTGAATCTGGGTTTTTCTTTTCCCAGCATTGTTTTCACATCATATATTACTGCTAACGAACGCTTTGTTTTCCAAAAGCTTGTTCAACTGATAAAGACTCTAACAAGTCCTTTCCTGGTACTGCCGGTCTTACTGCTTGGTTATGGTTCTATCGGCTATGCTTTAGCAACAAGCGTGGTAAATTTGTTGGTAGAGTTGGTCTATGCAGCATACAGTATCAGAAAGTTGAAGATGCGTTTCTCTTTCAAAAATATGGAAGCTTCATTGATGAAAGAGATGTCGGTATTTTCTTTTTATATTTTTATCAATATGCTGGTTGACCAGATTAACTGGAGTGTGGATAAATTCTTGATCGGCCGCTTTCAGGGAACCGTTGGTGTTGCCGTTTATGGTGTGGCTTCAACGATTAACAACCATTATCGTCAAATTTCGCAGGCTGTCTCAAATGTCTTCATCCCGCGAATTCATCGAATGGTAGCAAATAGGGATGATAATGATGAACTGACACTTTTGTTTACAAAAATCGGTCGTGTTCAATTTGTTATTCTAGCCTTAATTTCCAGTACTTTTATATTTTTCGGCAAGCCGTTCATTATGAAGTGGGCAGGTCAAAATTATGCTGATTCCTATTATGTTGTGCTCTTTCTGATCCTGCCGGTGACAATCCCCCTGATTCAAACCATAGGCATTGAGATTCAAAGAGCGAAAAACATGCATCAGTTTCGATCAATCATGTACTTTCTGATGGCTGTGGCCAACCTCTTTGTCAGCATTCCTCTTACCCGCACATACGGGCCGGTCGGTGCGGCAGCGGGTACGGCAATATCAATGATTCTGGGTAATGGCATTGCAATGAATCTTTACAACCACTATAAAATCGGTCTGGATATGGTCTATTTCTGGAAGCAGATATTGAGATTTGTGCCGGCTTTAATCGCTCCTGTAGTTAGCGGTGTTTTAATTATGCTTCTTGTGGATCTGCACCGACTATCTTTGCTACTTGCCTTTGGGGCTTTATATCTGGCTATCTACCTTTCATCTATGTGGTTTCTTGGTCTTAACTCTTATGAAAAAGACCAGATCAGCAAACCGATAAAGCGGATCTTAAAGCGAAGTTAAACATATAGAGGAAAACGGAGAAGAGTAATTATTAATGAATAGGATCGTGCCTGGCACGATCCTATGTACTTTGCATCATCTTTATTTGTCTTTAGTAGCTTTCATAAGTATGATCTTTTTTGTTGCTTACCTTGCGCTTCATGGAATAGCGCCATTTAACTAATCCGTAGAGTTTCATACGCATGAGCAGAAAATAAACTCCTGCTTTCTTGAAACCGGTATTAATGGATGTATTTTTAATTGCTTCCAACAAATCCTTGTCTTTGATGATTTCTGCGATCTCGTTTTTGAAACCGTCTTTTTCCTGATTTCTGCAGGCATTGTTAAAGGCGAGCAAGGAGCGTTTAATCAGCATGAGGTCCAGCTTTTCAAAAATCTCAGCCTCGCGTGGCAATTTTTCGAACAATTCATGATAGATATGTCTGGCCATTGACCAGTAGTCTCTTACATAATTGATGGTGATGGAATCCTTGCTTTCAATATAATTGTAAAGCGGTTCATCGATTATGAATAATCTGTCTATTTTAAAATGCAACTCTGTTGTAAAGAGATAATCTTCGTTTCTTTTGACTTTTTCTGCGAAACGCAGGTGATGCTTTTTCAGAACATCGGCCCTGATCATTCTGATCCAGGCGTAAGGTGGCAGATAGGGTGGGGACATATTGTCTAAAAGGTCGATGGCGATTCTTCTGCAGGCTTCACCTTCATGAAGGCCGCGGGGGTAGGGGTATTCGTGTATAGTTATTTTTTTATCAGTTATGCGATAAAAACCACAGATGGTGACGTCGGCTTTCCGATAATCTGCTTCGTCATACATCTTTTCAATAGCAGTGTGTTCAATGTGGTCGTCAGCATCTACAAAATATATAAACTCACCGCTTGCGCGATCTATGCCCAGATTACGAGCGGCTGAAGGTCCCCCGTTTGCCTGGCTAAAAACCTTGAAACGCTCATCAAGTTTTTCGTATTTTTCACAAATTTCCAGGCTGGAATCAGTTGAACCGTCATTGATCAGTAAGACTTCAAAATCTGAGAATGTTTGCTTATGAAGGCTGTTGAGGCATCGTTCAAGTGTTGTCTCCTCATTATAAATTGGGACTATTATACTAACTTTACACATTTCCTAACTCCTCTTATTGCATACTCACAATAGTATACTTGCTATGCCGGTTCCGTTCAAATGACAAGAGACAAGAATGCGCAGTGACTAGTATCTGTCGGCTTTGTGCACTTTGCCCAGCTATTAGCAGGAAAAATCGAGTGAAATTTAGCGGAGAGGATGAAGCTTCTTACATTCCCGTCAGCTTGAAAAATAACTGAATATTTATGCGTGTGGTTTTTTTAAATTGTCTTTTCGGAAACAGACGACTCCTGCATCCTTGTTAGGGTGCGAACCTGCCACAAGCCAAGTATTATCACAACGATTGCGGCAATGCCGTCGGTAATCGGACCTGCAAACAGCAGGCCGTCAATGCCCATGAAGCGTGGAAGGATCAGCATCAGCGGCAACAATATTACTCCCTGGCGCATCAGGGCCAGCCAAAAGCCGATGTGTGCCTTGCCCAATGCTGTGAAAAAAGTGGAAGTAGTAGGGTGCAGGGAGTTTATAAAGGTCATAAATAAGAATATGCGGATGTACCTGCTGCCGAATTCGTAGAAGAGCGGATCGTTGGAGCCGAATAAGGACAGGATGGGCCGCGGAAACAGCTGCAGGACCAGAAAAGCGATGACAGCTATTGTGGTCCCATAGCGGATGGCCAGCAGATATGTTTCCTTGACCCGGTCGTAGCGTTTGCTACCGTAGTTGTAACCGTAAATCGGCTGGCAGCCAAGAGCAATACCTAATACACTGGACATAAACACAATCATGGCCTTGCTGACAGCACCGGAGGCGGCAATTGCAATTTCACTTCCATATTTGGATAGGGCACCATAATGTTTCAGACTGTTTATAGACACTATCTGTACAATTGTTGCCAGTATGTGAGTAGTGAAGGCAGAGATCCCAAGACCGAAAATCGCTTTTATATTTTGAAGCTTTGGGAAAAAATCGTTCTTCCTGAGCTTGAATGTTCTGGCTTTCCGGACCAGATAATATGCGGCCAGCAGGCTGGACAGGATCTGTCCGAGTATGGTTGCCAATGCTATTCCCTCAATCCCCATGTCGAAGACAAAGAG
>JAAYEX010000132.1 GCA_012728535.1 Clostridiaceae bacterium
GTTTGAGCCTCTTGAAGAAGCAAAAATTCAGCCACTGCAGGAAGCTGAACAGGAGCGCCCGGTTTTGCGTCCTTTACGTATTGCTTTGCAGGCAGATGAAACTGAAATACTAACTGCAGAGGAAGAGGCTGAAGAGGAAGTTGAACAGACGACAGATTTTGCCGGTATCAACGAAATCGAGTTTAGGGAAGAAGATATTCCCGAGATCGTGGCTGTTGAAGCTGATACTACAGTTGAACAGACCCCAAGCATTATTCTCGAGAAAAAACATATTACGCCGGATATTCCCTTGCGCTTTTCTTCATTTGGCGAAGTTATGGAATCTGTCCGGGATTTGCACCCTTCACCGGAGGAGTTACTTATGGATCAGACAGCTGTCCAGCGTACCTGGCTGCTGTCACAGCTCAAAAAGGCGAGAACAGAGTCTGAGATTGAGGCCCTGGCATACAGTCTTAACTACAGGGACCTGTCAATCTTATTTCCGGTCCTTTCAACATTGAAAAAACGTGAAGATGTCAACCAGATTCAGAACCTGATTCGTCTACGCGCCAGTCATTTCCTTTATATATGCGGCTGGCTGACATTCCAGTTCAGTTATCCACGCTCCACCGTGGCCAGGGTGTTGGCAGACCTTTGCATGATCCTGGAAGACATCTCTTTTTTGCGGGAAGAGCTTTCAAGGAAAGAACATGAACAGATCCTGGAGTATAAAGTTCCGGACCTGGGACCGGACCGTATCCTTTGGAATGAAGTGGAAATGATCTCGGGCATATCACTGCCAAACAGTAGGCGTTTTGTCAGCGATATTGCCACTGAATTATATAAGTCCAATATAGATGAAGATGTGTTTTTGAAATGCTATGCAATATATCCAAATTTATCTCTGGGCAAAGCTATTTTGGAAAAATATGAGGAAATAGCTTCGGGTATGGAAGCTAACCCCATGCTGTCCAAGGCTTTTCTTGATCGCTTTAAACGTGATGATTAGTGAAAGCTTGACAGCGAAACAAATATAGCAGACAATCCTAAATGTAAACGGAGACGTACCGAAGCGGCCATAACGGGGCGCACTCGAAATGCGTTTGCCGGGCAACCGGCACGTGGGTTCGAATCCCACCGTCTCCGCCAAAGATACCCCCCGTTCACATGGTCCGGGGGGTATTTTTATTCGCCTTCATCCAGACCAAGGACAACAGGTGTTGACCTATAACCGATGCCCATGCGGTCAATACCCATGTCAATCAGGGCGAAAAAGTGTTCGCGGGTTCGTATGCCGCCGGAACCCTTGATCCGGCAACGTCCGGCAGCAACATCCATCATGGCCTGGATGACCTCAAGAGTGGCACCGTCGCTCTTGCCGCCTGTGTAGAAACCGGTAGAAGTTTTTACAAAATCACTGCCGGCAGCAATGGCTACTTCAGTAGCTTTTTTAACTTCATCCAGACTGAGGGCATCAACTTCAAAGATTGTTTTCAGCAAGGTCCCATAGTTATGACATACTTCTGCTACAGCACGGATATCCTCTTCCACTTGCTGCCAGAGTCCACTACGGATCCAACCATAATTGGCCACAATATCCAGATCCTGGATATTGGCAGAGGAGCAAATTTCCTGAGCCTGCTTGACCTTGGACTTGGTAGAACTGAGACCAAAGGGGAAGTCACAAACTACGCAGAGGCCTGTTTCCGTGTCTTCACATAGTTCTTGGGCCAGAGGTATGGCGGAAGGGTTGATGCAAACGGTGGCACAACCGAAGTCTACCCCTTCCTGGATATACTTCTTGATCTCCGCTTGAGTAAATTCAGGCTTAAGTACTGATTGATCAATATAGGCGGCCAATTCTCTTCTTGTCATTTCGGAAGCTTTTTTTAATGATTTCATTTTCCTTTGCTTAGCCACTTGCTGGCTATACACTCCTTTTCCCGCTTATTCATCGTCACTTTCGAAGGCTTTGTGCACTCGTCTACATAGTGCTTGCAAACTCTTTCGAGGTCAAGAATTACTTCGCAAATACTAGTGTTTTTTTGATCATATATGGAGAGAAGAGATGGTGATGTGTTCGCTATGGATTTGTGCAATATGCATAAATTTTGACTCTGATCGTTTGTAGTGCTATCTTAATTATAGGACGGTCGTTCCTTTCAAGATAGTGAGGGCAATAGATGAAAAGAAATAGAATATTTCTTATATCAGCAATGACTTTAATGTTATTCGCCCTTTTATTTACCGCTTGTCTAAATAATGATTCTGTTTCAGAAGAAGATGTGGTGAAGAATTTTCTACATGAATTTTTCAGTATCAATAGCCTTGATCGCTATGAAAAGCTTATGGAATTAACTATTGCAAGCGATAGCAGCCCTAAGACAACCGGGGGTGTTTCTGAATTGCCCATGGAAATTCAACAAGCCTATGAGGACTATTATCTACCGTTTGAAAATTATGCTTCTGATAGCTGTATTGCTGAAATGAAAGCTAGTCGCCTTCCAATAAAATATGATGCTCTTTTCGCTGAATATGCTGCAAAGGTTGAAGTGCACAAGATAAAAATTGTACCCGTAAACGAGAATTCTTATGATTTTGAAGTTTTATTAAAAGCGGATCAAAATTTGGAGGAGATTCAATCGCCTGTCAGAGGCAAGGTGACAACCAGAGATGTTGATGGAGAAACCCTTGTCGATTCAATATCAATATTTAATTAGCACGATGGATCGGACAATAGGCTTTTAAGTCCTCTGGCCCGGTTGACAGTAAGGAGGGAAGACAATGGTTCAAAGGGAAAAAATTAAGAAGCAGTATAAAACATTTCTAACAGTGACTGTCATTGTTACTTTAATATGCTGTCTGATACTAGTTGCTCTGACGGTTTACGGAATAAATGAGGAAGGGAAGAACAAGACAATCGCAGAGAATATTGATTATCTTGAATACTCAATAAAAACCAGGAAGTATTCGATCTTGTTGGGGCTTCCTTTCCTCCTGATTCTTATAGCCGGTCTGAACGTAGAGAAATTCTATTTTCAAGGTAAGCATGCATATGACCCCGGAACAAGAATGCCGGCATCACTATATGTGCTGATCATCTTATTTACACAGTTGCTCTGCTTTGTAATCTTAAATCCTGCAGATTCTGAGTTGAGGCCGTTTTTCAAAGGTGCATCTAATGCACTTTTTAACTCCGGCTTATTCGTACTAATTTTACGAGTTCTTGAATATATTCGCTTTATTCGCAATGAAAAGAAGGATTCACTGATTCTATCCATAGATAAGATTGACTAGCCCTTTTCAAATCAAGCGACACTCTATCCGGATTCCAATATAACAAATGATGCCAAAGAATTCATAATTCGTTTGCATTCTCACTTTGCTGGGCTATAATCGTTTGCAAACCGCCGGAAA